>JAJNBN010000395.1 GCA_021156225.1 Verrucomicrobiota bacterium
CGGAATGCTCCAAGGTGCCGGTCATCAAACACTACAAGGGCGTCTGCCATGTGTTCGTGGATCGCGATGCGAATCTGACGATGGCGGAAGAGATCGCCATGAACGCGAAGGTGCAGCGTCCCTCCGTCTGCAATGCGATGGAGACATTGCTCGTGGACAAAGAGATCGCCCCAAAATTCCTGCCCGCGATGGCCAAGCTGCTTTGGGACAAGAATGTGGAACTCCGCGTGGATACCGCTACACGTGGTGCCTTGAATGGCAATGCCACTGCGCCGGAAGCGAAGTTGAAGGACGTCACGGATGCCGACTATTTCACGGAGTATAACGACTACGTCCTGAACGTGCGTATCGTTGATGGTGTGGGTGAAGCCATCCAACACATCAATCACTACGGCTCCGCACACTCGGATAGCATCATCACCGGCAACGTCGCCAATGCGAATCGTTTCTTGGATGAAGTGGATTCTGCAGCAGTTTATTGGAACGCTTCGACGCGTTTCACCGATGGTGGTGAGTTCGGCATGGGAGCCGAGATCGGCATCAGCACAGACAAGATCGGTGCCCGGGGGCCGATGGGTCTGGATGAATTGACCACCTACAAGTGGATCGGGATCGGAACGGGGCAGATACGTTCCTGAGGTTATGAGTGCTACGTCCACGGCCCCGTTACCTGAAGCGGTCGCCCAATCCGTCCGCGCCGCCCTGCCCTCCGAGGGTCTGTTCGCGGGCGAAACGTGGCGTTGTGCCACGCAGCCGTTTGCCTTGGGCGAAGACGTCATCGGCCGTGTCGACAAACTCGGACGCATCTTCCTGCAATTCTATCGCGCGCTCAATCTGCTCTATCGCCAGAGCGTGGATGGCAAGCAACCCGCGTGGGTCGCTGATTGGCTCGAGCGCGGCAAGCCCGCCGACCTCATCGAACTGCAACGCTCCTCTGCGCTGAAAGGTGAACTGCCGCGAGTGATCCGCCCGGACCTGCTCATCACCGAGAATGGATTTGCCGCGAGCGAACTGGACAGTGTTCCCGGCGGTGTGGGACTGACAGGTTGGTTGAATCAATCTTACGCGCAAGCAGGTTTCGCTGTACTCGGTGGTGCGAATGGGATGATCGAAGGCTTTCGCGGCATCTTTGGAGACGCGAAGAAAGTTCACCTCATGGTGTCCGAAGAATCCGCCACCTATCGCCCCGAGATGCGCTGGCTCGCTGCACAACTAGGCGACCGCTTTCAAGTCGTTAACACCTCTTTCACGGACATCAAAGAAGGTGAGGCGGTGTATCGCTTCTTCGAGATGTTCGATCTCGCGAATATTTCAGCGGCCAAGACGCTCTTCTCGCTCGCACAGGAAAAGCAAATCCGACTGACGCCGCCACCTAAGACATTTCTCGAGGAGAAGCTCACGCTGGCGCTGCTTTGGAATCGCAATCTGCGCCCCTTCTGGCTGCAACAATTGGGCGAGAGCTTCTTCAAGCAATTGCTCCAAATCGTGCCCTACACCTGGATCATCGATCCCGCACCCTTGCCGCCGAATGGGGCCTTTCCTGAACTGAATCTAACGGATTGGACGCAGCTCAAGACGCTTTCGCAAAAGGAACGCGATTTGATTCTCAAGGTGTCGGGTTTTTCGGAGAATGCTTGGGGCGCACGCGGAGTCTCACTGGGCAGCGACATGTCCGTAGCAGACTGGAGCGCAGCAGTGGATCAAGCGATCAATTCCGCGGAGAAGAATCCCTTCATCCTCCAACGTTATCACAAGCCGAAGACGGTCGAAGCCAAGTGGTTTGATTTCAAGACCAACGCGGTGCACGTTATGAATGGCCGGGTGCGATTGTGCCCGTACTATTTTGTCCATGGTGATGGTGACGCCGCCCGGACGCATCTGGGCGGTGCGCTGGCGACGATTTGTCCGGCGGACAAGAAAATCATCCACGGCATGGACGACGCGATTCTCGCGCCCTGCATGGCATGAGCATTTCCGAATACCTGCTGCTCGCGCTCAGCTCCCTCTTCGTCATCATGGACCCGGTGGGATTGGTCCCGCTCTTCCTGGCGATGACACCGAAGGACACGGTGGCACAGCGCGTACGCATGGCCCGTATGGCCACCATCCTCGCGGCGGTGGTGTTGATGATATTCGCGCTCGGTGGCAAATGGGTTTTCAAGTTGCTCGGAATCAGTCTGCCGGCGTTCCAAATGGCCGGGTGCGTGGTGCTGCTGTTGATCGCTCTGGACATGCTTAAAGCAAAGCGTTCTCAAGTGCAGGAGAGCCAGGAAGAAGCTGCCGAAGGCATGGCCAAGGACGACATCGCCATCACGCCGCTTGCTATTCCCATGCTGGCGGGTCCCGGAAGCATCACCACCACCATGCTGTTGCAAGGCCGGGCGGAAGGATGGCCGCAGCAGGTCGGGCTTTTCTTCGTGATCGCAGTGGTCTGTTTTGCGGCCTACCTGATATTGCGCTGGGCAGCGCATGGAGCGAAACGTCTGAGCCCGCTGATCTTGAAGATTGTCCAGCGTTTGATGGGATTGCTACTGGCGGCGATCGCGTTCCAATTCCTGATCAACGCGGTTCAGGAAATCATGGGACAGACCGTTAGCAAGTAAACTTGTCCGCCGTTTAATTCTGCTGGGAGAGCGGCGTCGGTGGCAATGGAGGAAAATCCGTGGGCTGGGTAGTGCGATTAACCTCGATCTGGACCGCTTGGGCTGCCGGATTGATATTGGGAGCCGGAGGCGCGTCATAGCTGGCGCCACCACCATTTGGATTTACCCGTAAAGGGCGCGACGGAATGGACCGGGTGCCCGTGCTGTTGTTAGGTTGTGCGGTGGGAGAAATCGTAGTCGTGGTAGCCGGACGAGGCTGACCGACGGCAGTATTATTCGGGCTCACGGGCAGCGTTGAACTAACTGCGCCACCCACGGGGTTATTCGCAGCCGGTGCTGCCCCAGGAACAGGCGGCACACCGCCGGGCATTCCGGGCGGACGTCCCGGGATAATGGGTGCCTGCGGCGCAGCAGCCACGAACGGGTTGCCGTTTTTCTCAAAGGAAAGCTCTGAAGGCACGCCGCCGTTCTTAATGCGGACCCGACCGCCCTTGGGAATGATTTCCGTCACTTCAATCGCCCCTTGCCGCTCATTCTCTGCCAGCCTCATATATTGCGGCTCTTTTTCACCCGGCACGGTCACCTTCAGGTAAATCTGCTTCTTCCCGTTTATCGAACTAAGCCCAGTGAGGATGATGTTCGAAGGGGCTTGCTCCACCTTCGGAGGTTCTACCAATTTGGGCGGCTCCGGCGGTTTCAATCCAAACGCGTTACGCGTAGCAATGTCCGCGTACGGATTTCCCGTGTCTTCAATCCCGAATGCCACTGTCGCCCCCAACATCAAAGTGCTGGCGGAGACTGCCACAACTGCCTGGCGGATAAATGGTCGCATGGTTGACATTGCTGGTTTATTGACACCGCTGTCTGGCTTCAGTTCTGTAATATACATGCCTCCTTGCCAAAAGGAAAGCTGTCCGTTTAAAAAAATGGCAGCTGGCTCTTAAGGCTTAACTTGCTTCATATCAAGGGTTACGGGCACAGGTGGCAGCTTGGCAACTGGAGGTAGAGTTCCCGCTTTCACCCCATGGGTCGCAAAGGTCATCACCATCGATTGCCCATTATGCTTGATACGTACCCGCTCATTCTTCAAATCGATCTCCAGCACCTCGATGTTTCCATCCCGCTCCAACTCGCCCAAACGCACGTATTTGGCTTCCTTCTCCCCCGGTGCCGTCACCCTTAAGAAAACCTGCTTCTTGCCTTCTACGGAAGCCAGCCCGCTCAAAATGATGCTCGACTGAGGCACGACGGGCTCCGTTTCAACCTTTTGCTCCATCACCGGTGCCGCCTTCAAGCCAAACGCATTCTTAGCCGTGATCACTTCATAGGGATGATCCGCATGAGCAATACCCGCTCCCGCGAGCATCACCACCGCCATCACCCCGTTTACCCTGAATAACTTGTCTAACATCATTTAGTTAAACACCGCTCAAACACTTCGGTTTCGTTTCTCCTAAAACAAAAAAGCCGCCCGCAGTGAAGCGGACGGCTTTTGAATTCCTCCTGCGATGATCTTAGTAAGACGCCTGTGCGCCCTTGATCGTCCGCTTCTGCATCCACGGCATCAGTGAGCGCAGCTTGGCACCGGTCTTCTCGATCGGATGCTTCTCGCCCGCCTTCAGCAACGCGTTATAGCGCTTGTAGCCGCCCTTGTATTCGGCGACCCAGTCCTTCGCGAACTTGCCGTTCTGCATCTCTTTCAACGCCTGCTTCATGCGTTTCTTCACGCTCGCGTCAATGATCTTCGGGCC
>JAJNBN010000396.1 GCA_021156225.1 Verrucomicrobiota bacterium
CGCCCAGATACATCTGTATGCCCGTGCCCAATCCTTTCATGGTGTTCATGCAGGAAGACTGCATGGCTTTCTGTTTCGCCTTGCTCAAAGCCGGCAGAAGCATGCCCGCGAGAATGGCGATGATGGCGATGACCACCAGCAATTCCACAAGGGTAAAGCCAGCGGTGTGAATACGACGGGAGGTTTCAATACGACATTTCATTTTCATGTTACTACGGCCTGTCCGCCACCAACTGGCGAACTAGGCCGCGCAACATGGACGAGGAACTCTCCGAGAACAACCGCTTCCCGGTGACGTTCCCGTGACAAGCTGATGACGGTCGCAAAACGCTTTTCCCAATGGACTGCGGCTGTGTTCCGCGCAGCGGAACCAGCCGCAGCGGTTACGCTATTTCAATTGCCATCGAAGCCTTCCAGCATTGGGACTGCCATTAAGACACAATCGCTGCCACCGCCTGCGGCAGATAATCCGCCACGTTCCCCTCAATGCGTAAACTCACCTCGCGCGCATGGTCATGATCTGTCTCACCTTGATTGATGATCACATACGGCACGCCATTCCGCGCCGCCACCATCGGCACCGAAGCCGCCGGATAAACGGACAGCGAAGATCCCAGCGCGATCACCAGATCGCAGCGCAAGGCCGCTTGGCTGGCGCGCTCGATGTCACCCTCATTTAGATTCTGCCCGAAGCTGATCGTAGCTGGCTTCAAGAACCCCTTGCAGTGACAGACCGGCGGTTTACGCGTTTCACGGAAGAAATCATAATGCTCCTGCGGCTCCGTTCGCTCTCCACAGCTCTGGCATTCGATCAGCAGATTCGTCCCGTGCAACTCGATGATCTTGGCCGCCGAACTCCCTGCCTTCGCGTGCAACCCATCCACATTCTGCGTCACCAACATTTCCAGCCGCCCCGCCCTTTCGAGTTCCACAATCGCCCGATGCACCGCATTCGGCTGCGCATCGCGGAATCCCTCCCAGCCCTCCAGCTTAAAATCCCAATGCTCAACGCGCGATTTCTCGAAACGCATGAAATCATCGTAATAGACCGGCTGCCGTTTCTTCCAAACCCCATTCGGCCCGCGAAAATCCGGAATGCCGCTGCCCGTCGAAACACCCGCCCCGGTGAAAATGAGGACGCGTCTCGCCGGTCTCAACAATTCTACAAACTTTTTGATATCCTCCTCGCGCATACCCTTACGCCTTACGCATCACGGGTTACCCGGCTCTTTCCGCTCAGCCCATTTCCCCGCCAGCCACCCGCAGATGATCAACTGCACCGAATGATAAACCATGATCGGCAACAAAATCAAAGCCAGTCCCGGCTGCGTGGCGAACATCAACTGCGCCATCGGCACGCCTGAAGCCAGGGATTTCTTGGACCCGCAAAAGATCGCCGTGATGCGTTCCTCCATCGGCAGCTTCATCCGGTCGGCCGCCAGTCCCGTGCCCCACGTGATCAATGCGAACAGCACCACACTGGCCAGCACCGTCCCCACCACTGTGACCGGCCCCTGCCCCGACCACACGCCCTGCTTCATCGATTCGCAGAACGAAGTATAGACCAGCATGAGAATCGTCAATCGGTCCACCACGTGCACCCCTTTCTTATGCCTGTGCACAAATTCTTTCAGCAATGGGCGAAAGAGCTGCCCGGCCACCAAAGGCAGGATCAACCAGATGATCAGGTCCAAGATCACCTTGCCCAACGGCAGCGATTGCCCGCCCGTCTTCAGCAACAGGCCGATCCACAGCGGCGTGATGAACACGCCCAGCACGCTGGACAGGGTCGCGTTGAACACCGCCGCCGGGACATTCCCCCGCGCCACCGCCGTCATCGCCACGGACGAGGAGATCGCTGATGGCAACGCGCACAGATAAAAAAATCCCAATCGCAAATCCTCATTCAAATGCCCCTTCACCAGCACATAGACCAACAACCCGACCAGCGGAAAAATCAGGAACGTCACCACCTGCACCAGCAGATGCAACGGCCAGCGCAACGTGCCCGCCTTCAACGCCTCGAATGACAACGCCACCCCATGCAAGAAAAAGATCAAGGCCACGCCCGCCTTGTTCAACAGGTCAGCATGGAGCCATCCCCCTTTTGCTCCCGGCTCAGGAAAAAGCCAGGCCAGCAAAACAGCCAGTAGCAATCCGATTAAAAACCAGTCGTATTTGACCTTCATGGATTCCGGGCAACCCCTGCGGATGGCCCCGAAACTACGCTGCGGCTGTTCCGTGGTCGAGCCCTCTCCCGCGCATGGGGCGAATTCCCCACAGGCGAAAGCGCCCGTCCTGCCGCATGTTTAGGTATAAGCCGCGACCGGTTCGCCCGCTTTGCCAGAGAGGCAAACGGTGCCTCTCAAGCCGCCGGTCAGGCAGAAAGTGTGTTTATGAAATGGCAAAGATTAGTTCCGGTTACCCTAGCCACGTTGACGGTGGCCTTGATCATCACCGGCTGCGCCCGTCGAACCGTCGTTGTGCGCGAACCCGCCCGTACCGTTTATGTGGCGCAACCCCCTGCCGCTCCCGTGACGGTCGTCCACGTCCAACAATCCCCTCCCGACCCGATCTTGGAAACCAAGCCACCTTCTCCCGGCGCCGGCTATATTTGGACGCCGGGTTATTGGACGTGGGCCAGCAGCGGCTGGACTTGGACGCCTGGTCGCTGGATGAAACCGCCCCGCCCGAAAGCCGAATGGGTTCCCGGCCACTGGCAGCGCACCGGCAACGGCAATACTTGGGAATATCGTGAAGGTTACTGGCGCTAAGCCACCTCCTTCACTGATCATCTGATGGGCCGGTTTGTTTAACGGCCCATCAGGTGATGCTTCAGAAAACGGTAAACGAGTTCGTTCGACTCTTCCGTCGGATCATGCTTGGGCCGGTTGGACATGCCCACCCGGTTCTCCAACCCCAGCAGTTTATACACCGCCAATGGATGATTTAACGCCGTCCAACGTGAGGGAAAATCTTCTGATCCGCCAGAGACAAAGAACGGTCGTGGTGCCATCAACGCCTGAAACTCCGGCAGATCCATCCCCTGCTCCACCATCACTTTGTAGGCACCGGTGCGCGGATTCTCCGCCGTCGGCAAGCCCCGCTTGCGCGTGACTCCAGCTTCCCGTCCTAAATACCAAGGCTCCCAGTAGTTCACACTCGTTCGCTGCTCATCAAAGGCGATGCCCGGATCAGACCACACCCCGCAGGCGAACTTGTCATAGAGACACGCCGCAAACATCGCCCATTTACCTCCATAAGAATGGCCCATAACCCCGATGCGTTTCGCATCCACCTCGGGCAGATTCGCCAGCGCATTGAAACAATTCGCCGCCACATACGCGTGATAGGAAAGCGGTTGGCACTTGGCCCCCGCCACATCCGGCTCGTAGGCACTGCCGCCGGGTGAACCGATTGATAACGTGACAAAACCGCGCTTCGTCAATTGCAGCGCAAAATCCCGCAATGGCTTTCCCGCCAAGCCCACACTGGTCTCCGGTTCGTAAAACGGCACCAGCACCGCCGGAAACTTGCCCTTCCCTTTCGGCATCAGCAGATAGCCCTCCTGAAATTGCGTCGCTCCATACTGCACCTTCACCTTGTGTTGGATGAAGTTCTCGCGATTGGTCGTACCGAGAATCTCCAGTTTCGGATTCGCCACCAGCTCCGGCCAGGGCCCCATCACGTCCTGCCATTTGGCGAGCAATTCCGCCCTCCGCTTCGGCCACTCGGCCGCCGTCTTCACCGTGGTGCCGTCGTAAAACTTGAGCGGCGAACGGTAATCACCCAGCTTGCCGGCAAACTCCGCGGGCGGCTGGAAGTAAGGCGCTAGTTCCGCCGGGAAAGCAGGTTCCGCCGCTACTGCCTTAAAGGAGCAACTTCCGAAAAACAATGCGCAGAGGATGATTGATAATCGATTCATGAGTCACCTAGACCAATACCCAACTCAAAGAGAATGGCAAGTCGCAGACGCGATTCTTTCTCAGGACAGACCTCTACGGAGGAAAACCGAAAGCCATCTTCACCGCGCGATACTCCGGATGCACCGAGCCATCCGTCTTGCGGATGATCAACGCGGGTTCTTCCCACGTCTGCCCGCGCATCTCTTCCGGCAAATGTTCAGCGCGCATCAGGATGAACACTCCGAGCAACGGCACTTCACCTTCCCGCAGAATGATCGGGCGCCAGCGCACCACACACAGCCCGGTTTCCTTCGCCGCCTCAAACACTCGTTGTTTCTGCGCCTCGGGTTTCACTGGAAACACGCACGCGAACACCCCGCCCATCGCCAGATGCGGTGCCGCGGCCCGGCAATAATTCAAGATATCTCCACGCGTCTCAAACCTG
>JAJNBN010000397.1 GCA_021156225.1 Verrucomicrobiota bacterium
CGGAACACGAGGTCCAGCAAGGGCATATCGTGAATCGCGCGGATTTCTTCCCGCGTCCAGTCGTGGCGTAAGGCAGTGGTCATGCGTCAATCAGGCAGGTAAATTGGTGCAGCTTTTTGCGTCAACCAATCATCGGCCTATGGTTGACACAATAACCCCATGTCGCGCAGAGGCAAGCAGAACCGCTAATATCCTAAAGATTATCCCTCCACCCGTAACACCGGCTTCTCCCACGTATGCAAGGGGTTCCGTGAATAGCCGTTCTCTTCCAGCTCGCCCAGCCAACGTGAAATCAAATCTTGGGCAACCGCTACGTTGAAGTGCTCATGCCGCACGGGATACTGTTTCAGGTTATTCTGCGCCAAACGGAACAGAGCGGCGGAGGGCCTCAAACGCTCCTTCTGCAAATGCACGAATGCTCCGGCCAACTGGATGAGGCCCTTGTAGTAGGCGTAGTTGGGCCCCTTGCGGTCCACCAGCCACAAATCCTCCAACACATCGTGAGCCTCGTAGAAGAGCTGGCGGTTAAAGCATTCAAAAAAACCGATATAGTGCGCATCCAAGGCCTGCCCCTGCCACGTCTCGATCATCGCCGCAATTTTCGCGCTCTTTTTGCTCACGGGCGAAATGTACGTCGCCGCCAGAGCTGAGGAAAGCCCATCGTTCGCGCGTCATAATTCCTCCACCCGAAAAATTGACAACCCCTGCCCCCTTCCCCACTCTTACTCCATGGTGAAACCAGTATTAGGACGGGGTTTGGGTGCGTTGTTAAGTGGTGGAGCGGCGAAACCTGCGCCCGCCACCCCTGCCCCGGCATCGCCATCTCCTTTTGCAGCGACTCCGACGGCGCCACCGTCTGCCGTGCCAGTGGCCACTCCTGCCCCCGCACCCGTGGCTCCATTGCCCGCTGGCGAAATGGTCCGCAAAGTCCCGTTGAGCGAGGTCCATCCCTGCGCTTTCCAGCCGCGCAAAGATTTTGCTCCGGAAGCCATCCAAGACTTGGCGGCATCCATCAAGGAACAAGGCATCGTTCAGCCCCTGCTCGTTCGTAAGAGTGCGGATGGCTTCGAACTCATCGCTGGTGAACGCCGTTGGCGCGCGGCGCAAGTCGTGGGCTTGAGCGAAGTCCCGGTCATCGTTCGCGAAGCTACGGATGAGCAATTGATCGAACTGGCACTCATCGAGAATCTCCAGCGCGAGAATCTGAACGCGATCGAAGAAGCACTCGGCTACAATCAATTGCTCGGCCAATTCGGGCTCACGCAGGAACAAGTTTCGACCAAAGTCGGCAAGAGCCGCGCGGCGGTGGCCAATGCCCTGCGTCTCCTGCGTCTCAGCCCCGAAACCCAAGCGTACCTGCGTCATGGCCAGATTTCCGTGGGTCACGCCAAAGTTATTCTCGGCCTTGTCCTTGAATCGGAACAGAAGCTGGCGGCGGAACGGATCATGAAGGAAGGCCTGAGCGTGCGCGAGACCGAGGTGATGATCGCCGCCATGCAGGGCAAGTCCAGCGCCTCGGAGGGTGTCCGTCATAGCGCCAAGAAGGCGCCGCCGAAAGATGCGCATGTGGCCGATCTGGAGCGCAAGTTGCAGGAGCGTTTCGGCACCCGCGTGGCCTTGAAATACAAGGCTGGTAAAGGCTCGGTAGAGATCCGCTTTTTCAATGACGATGACCTGGAGCGTGTGCTGCAGGTCGCCGGCATTCCGATGGACTAAACCGCGGTCGCCTCGTGGGTGGCCGCGCTGGAGATTTTCTCGAAAGGTCCGCCATGACACCTGAAAACACACCCGGATTGCGCGCGCAAACGGCCGCTGCTCTCCGCTCAGCCGCCAGCCGTGTCCCCCAGCTCACCGCGTTCGTCGGGCTCGACGGTTTCGTCGATGAGATCCTCGATGTGGTGGACAAGCGCCAGGACGTCGCCAACTACCAGCGCATGCCCACCATCGCCAGCTTGGGCGAACGCATCACCGAAGCCGCTGGCCGCAGCACTAATATCGAGCTGGTCACCCGTCGCACAAAGCTCGGCGGCAACGGTCCGATCATGGCCAATGCCCTCGCCACTCTCGGTCTGAACACCACATATGTCGGCAGCTTGGGCTATCCGAATCTGCATCCTGTTTTTGCCGAATTCGCCCAACGTGCCAAGGTCATCTCCATCAGCGAGCCAGGCCATACGGACGCCCTGGAATTCGAAGATGGCAAACTCATGCTCGGCAAGATGTATCCTCTAGCCGAGGTGAACTGGGCGAATCTCAATGCCCGCGCTGGAGCCGAAAACGTTCGCGCCCAGATCCAGCAATCGACCTTCATCGCCTTCGTGAACTGGACCATGCTCCCGCACATGAGCGCCATTTGGGAACGCATGCTCGCAGAGATCGTCCCGACCATCAACGGCGAGCGGCGCTGGATGTTCTTCGATCTGGCCGATCCCGCCAAGCGCACCCGCGAGGATCTCTTGCACGCGCTCGATCTGGTCCATCAGTTCAACACCAAATTCCGCGTCATCCTCGGCCTGAACGAGAAGGAAGCCTTCGAAGTCGGCGAAGTGCTGGGCCTTCCGATGCCCGATGGTTCGCCACAAGGGTTAGGCTGCCTTGCCCAGCGTATCGATGAAAAGCTCGGCATCGAAACGCTCGTTGTTCATCCCGTCACCTACGCTCTGGCGGTCACGGCGGGCCGAGTTTCCATGGTCTCCGGCCCGCGCATCAAGAAGGCGCTCATCACCACCGGCGCGGGCGATCACTTCAATGCCGGGTTCTGCCTCGGCAAACTTCTCGGCCTGGATGACGCTGCAAGTGTATTGACCGGCGTCACCACCAGCGGTTATTACGTGAAGACGGCAACCACACCCGGCATACTGGACTTGGCCGGCATGATCGAGAACTGGCCGGAATAAGTCTCAAAGTGAGACTATATTATCATGGCAACAAAACGGAAACCGGTGAAGGCAGGAGGTCGCAAAGTAGTGACCCGCAAGAGCCGTAAACCGCTGAAACGTCAGCTTAAACGACGCAAGAAAATGGTATTGGATATCGTGAATTTTGGTCATCCGGTCCTCCGCCAAAAAGGCGCGAAGATCGAGAAAGTCACCCCCGAAGTGAAGCAGCTCATCGACAGCATGCTCGAGACGATGAAGCATGCGCACGGCGTCGGCCTCGCCGCCCAGCAGATCGGCCAAGCGCTGCAACTCGCCGTCATCGACGTGCGCGGCATCGAGGACCGCCCCTCCACCTTGCATCTGGATGGCGAGCCCGCCGATGTCGCCGCTTTCATGCCGCTCATTCTCCTCAATCCCGAAGTGAAACCCGTGAACGCCGCCGTCAAAGGGCCCGAAGGCTGCCTGAGTTTTCCGGAGATTTATGCCGACATCGAACGCCCTGAATCCGTCGATGTCACCGTCATGACCTTGGACGGCAAAACCAAGTCTTTCCGCTGCGGCGGCCTGCTCTCGCGCGCCGTGCAGCATGAGAACGACCACCTGAACGGCATCCTCTTCATCGATCGCATGGATCGCAATACCAAGGCGGAGCTGAAGCCCGAGATCGATGATCTCCAAGCCGCGACCAAGAAGAAGCTGAAGAAGTAACGCGCGCTGCGTTAGCCAGACAACTCGCCTACACCTTCCCAAACCGCCGGTGCCGTCGTGCATATTCTTCGAGCGCCTCGAAGAATTCCGCCTTGCGGAAATCCGGCCACAACGTGTTCGTCACCACGAACTCTGCATAGGAAATCTGCCACAGCAGGAAGTTGCTCACCCGCATCTCGCCACTCGTGCGGATCAAGAGATCCGGGTCCGGCCAGTTGCGCGTGTAGAGATGTTGCGCAATGAGATGTTCGTTGATCTGTGACGCATCGATGCGCCCCGCCTTCACCTGCTCGGCGATGCTGCGTGTGGCTTCGATGATCTCCGTCCTCCCGCCGTAACTCAATGCCAGCACCAGCGTCAACCCGTTGTTCTTCGCCAGCGCAGCCTGCGTTTTCTTGAGCTGCTCCTGCACAAACTCCGGCAGGCGATAAATCTGCCCGATGACCTCCAAACGCACGTTGTTACGTGTCAGCTCCCCGATCTCGTTTTTCAGAAACCGGGCGAGATACTTCATCAGCGTATCCACCTCATCCTTGGGCCGATTCCAATTCTCCACCGAGAACGCGTAGAGCGTGAGATATTTCACGCCCACTTCCCCGCAAGCCCGCACCACGGCGCGCACAGATTCGACACCGTTACGGTGTCCCTCCACGCGCGGCAGATGACGCTCCTTTGCCCAGCGCCCGTTGCCATCCATGATGATGGCCACGTGCGTCGGCAGCGTCGCTTTGGCAGCCGGGCTCAGTTGCAAGGCAGCAGC
>JAJNBN010000398.1 GCA_021156225.1 Verrucomicrobiota bacterium
AGCCGAGTAAAGTAGTGTCGTATCGTCGGCAGCATAGACCTGCACGGTACTCGGCGTAGCAAGAGGATTTCCGACGTTGAACCAGAACATGTCGAATCCCACATGCGTGACCGGCACTGTAAAATCAGCTACGAGTCGTCCATCTGTGACCATGGCGGCAGATTGCAAGCCATAGCTGAACTGCCTGTCCCACTGTAATCCACGCCAAGTCGCCATTTCTGCATCAGGAGCGCTGAGGCGGACTCCTGGTTTGACCAGTCCTGGGCCCTGCCCTGCAATGATGGAACTAGCGTCCAGAATCACACCCACGCGTAGGGCTGCCTCATCTGGAAAAACAAAGGATTCAAAATCTTCGGTTACAGCAGCAGATTCCAGTCGGGCAGCCAAAACGGCCCTGGAACTGATGACCGCAGCGGAAAGATCCGTTACCAAGAACAAAATGAAGGCGACCAAGGCCAGTTTCCAACCGGTAAAATTCAAACGCATACGATGACTATTTATTCCAGCCCCTTAATACTCTGCTATCCGTTCCATCGATATCATTGCGCAACAAGGCTGCAATATCAGACTATTAGTCGCCCGTCACAGGCGTCAATCAGAAGAACCATGTTTTCGAGTTTTACGGTCACCCCGTCGATCTTGGAAACACTTCACCCTTTTGTTTCCTCCGGCTGGCTTCCGCGTCCGTGATACGCCACCATGAAGTACACCAGCACCAGCCCGATCACTCCGGCCAACACACTCCAAAACAGCGGCCAGTTCGTGCCGCTGGGTTTATCACACACGTTGAACCACCAGCCCGTGCCCAGATAGCCGATGAGATTGCCGATGCCGCCCGTCATGAAGGACATCAGGGCCTGCGCCCGCGCTTTCCACGCGGGGTCGATGCGCTCGTCCAGATATATCTGGGTGGTAATGAAAACGAGCGTGAACGCGAAACCATGCAGTGTCACACCGGCGAGCAACGAGGGTTGGCTGTCCATAGCACAAAGGAGGAAACGGATCAGCCCGATGGAAAGCCCGGCGGCAAAAAGCCATTTCAAACGGAACGCGGCGAGCAAGTAGGCGAGGCCCAGCATGGCGATGATCTCCGTGATCTGTCCCAACGACATCAGGGCGCTCGGATGTTCCAGCCCGAGATCCCGCATGTGCGTGGGCGAATAGGGATAGAAGGCTGCCAACGGAATGCTGAAGAGCGCGGCGGTGACGAAGACGACGCGATGGTCCGCATTTTTCAGCAAGGTGAGCGCGTCCAGTCCCAGACGTTCTTTGAGGCTGAGGTGACCGGTTGATTTCGGCGGTGGCACACCGGGCAATACGAACGTGAACGCGGCGACCAGCAACCAGATGAAGGCCCCGCCAAAACCAGAGAGCACCGAGGCATCGGCATTCAGCCAGCTCACGAGCCAGCAACCCGCCATCCATCCCAGTGTGGCGACCGCACGCACCGGACCGAACTGGCGTTTGGAATTCTGCAGCCGTGACAGCACGATGGTGGTGGAGAGGCTCCAGCCGGGGGCCGAGCACAACGCATGCACCTGGATGATGGCCAGCACCAACCAGCGGTTCCAACCCAGATGAATGGCGGTGCTGGCGAAAGCCATCGCTATCGCTGTGGCCACGGCGAGCCAGCGCAAGACCACCACGGGTGAGCCTCGCCGGTCGGCCATGGCCCCGAAGATCAACGGCGAGATGAAGGCGGCGATGGCGGAAGTGGCGAAGGCATACGGGCGGATGCTGTGCAGCCCATGGGCATCCAACACCATGCCGAGAGGCACGAACCACATGCCCAAAGCCATGGCGTTAAGGAAAAACAGGGCCGCGAGTTCAGCATACTCGGCCCATCCGTTTGCGCGTTGCACGCGCATAGGACACAGTCACAGCGGAAAAATGCAAGCGCGCTCGAACAAAGAGGTCACCAAGACGAAACCGGAAAAACAAAGAGCACCGGCGGTCGGCCGGTGCTGAGGCAGGTAAAACGAGCGGACATTAACTACGGTCCAGTGTTATCCGTGGCGGGGGCGCGGTCAGTGGCCAGCTCAATGCGGCCGGCGACCAGCACGCCTTTCATGTCTTCGTAGTTCACCGTGACTTTCTCGCCCAGCCGCACGTTGCGCAGTTTTCCCGATGTGTCGTTGTTGAAAACGATCTTGCAGCCGTCACCGAGGTTGAACTTCTTCGTCGTGAGGAGGTTTTTCACTTTCATCGTGTTGGCCTCCGCATCAATGGCTTCCACCGTACCCACGAATCGTTCCGAAGTGTCTTCGACTTTGTGCGCCAGCCAAAGGTCATCCTGCTTGGTGTAAGTGATGGTCACCTTCTGTCCGGTTTTGTAATCACTGAGCCGCGCTTTGTCGTTATGGATGGTGAGGCGGGTGCTGTCGTTCACCTTGAACTTCCGGGCGGTGCCGACCCGGTCCAGCACGATCTCGTGATTCGCCGGCGTGGCGGTCTTCACGTAACCCACCTGGGTGTACCAGCGCTGGGAGATGCGCGTGGCGATGAACACGCCGTCGGATTCCTCATAACGCACCACCACTTCCATGCTCGGCTTGAGCTGGTCGAGGGTGGCGGGTTTGTCCAGACCTACGGCGAAGCTGCAATCCGCCGCGAGATTGAAGGTTTTGTTCAACAAAAACTTGTCCACCTTCACCGTGCGTTCCGCGGCATCCACGATCGTGATGGTGCCGGTATGCTCACGGGCATCCTTGTTCGTCGAGGATTGATCAGACGTCGGCGAGGTCGTATCGGCGTGGACTGTGGCACTGGGCAACAAGGTGAGGAGTGCAGCCAGGGCGAGGAGGTTGCGGAACGGTTTCGTGGTCATGAGAAAGTTTTAGGTTAAATCTTATCCGCCCTCTGGGTTTTGCTGGAGAAGTGAAGAACACGAAAATACCCGTGCCGCTCATACCAGCGGATGCTGATGGGACGGGCGTAATCACCGCCAATCATGCAAACCAGATGCGACAACTTTACTTTAGCATATCTCAGGCCACGAAGAGGAAGTGAACCCAATAAGACATAAAAGGATTCTAACTGGCTGTGAATGCGCCCCTTGCAAAATTCTCATGCAAGCCATAAGCAAAACCACTACTTGCCTCCCGCTTCGGCAAGGGTTATGCTTGTTCTACACCTATGAACCCGGCCTCATATGCCATTGGACAAGCAGTCTTCATCAGGACTGACGTGCCCGATTACATGGAAGAGACGGTGCCTTTCAAGTCACTGGACGAAATGGTGAAGGTCTGTATGCAATCGCGGGACAACATGATGCTCGAGAAGATCGTGGTGTTCAGCATGGTGGACCATGAAGCAGCCGCGCTCACTTTGGGCTTTGTCTCTGCTTCACGCGGACACGCTGCCGATGACGCTCCCAAAAAAGAATTCTGGCAGTAACGGCCAGCCTTAGGCTGCGACATCACTGAAGACCAACGTCTTCCCTCTTGAAGCCAGCACGCGTCCCAGTGGAGTCGTGCTTCCCTCTGCCACCGAATCTTTCAGCGCATCCGCCTTCGCTTTGCCCGATGCGAGCACCCACACTTCCTTCGCTTGCGCGAGCAAGCTGTAACCCATCGTCAATCGTTGCGGTGGTGGCTTTGGCCCGATGACCGGCCGGAACCATGCGGGGTTTTCTTTATCCTGATCGCCGGGGAACAAGGACGCCACATGCGCGTCTTCTCCCATGCCGAGAAATACCAAATCCAACTGCGGCACCCCTTGCAATTTGCCCGTCGCCGTTTCCTGCAACTCACGACCTGCTTGTTCTCCTGCGATCGTCGGTTCCGTTTCTCCGCGCAAACGGTGGATCTGAAACGCCGGTATTTTCAACGGCGCGAACAACTCCGCCTCCGCCACGCGATAATTGCTGTCCGCGTGGTCGGGTGGCACACACCGCTCATCTGCCCAGAAGAAGTGGACATTGATGAACCACTCCAAATTCCCCGAGCCTTTCGCAGCGACGGCGGCGAAGAACTTCTGCGCCACGCGTCCGCCGGAGAGCGCCACCGTGTAAGGTGCCACCCGGTCATGCCGTTTCGCCAGCACCTTCAACCACCGCTCCGCCACCGCGTTCGCCAGTGCATCGTCGTTCGGAAACGAGATCAGTTCGTACGCCACGGTTTACTTGTTCGGCTGCGGGTTATGCCACACATGACCGCCCGGCGAGAGCAAGTCATCCGATGCCACCGGTCCCCACGTGCCTGCCGAATAAAACTCGCGAGTCGTCAGCGGCTTGTTGCCCCACGCCGCGCGGATCGGGTCCACGATGCCCCATGCCGTTTCCACTTCATCACGACGGATGAAGAGCGTCGCGTCACCCGAGATCGCTTCGAGCAACA
>JAJNBN010000399.1 GCA_021156225.1 Verrucomicrobiota bacterium
CCGCGAGATCGGTGAGCAAACCTATGCGCACGTGCATGTGCAAGGGACGAAGAACGTCGTGGCGGCGGCCCAAAAGGCCGGAGTGAAACGGATCACGTTAATGAGTTTCTTGCGTGCCCGGCCGAATTGCGGCTCGGGCTATCATGAATCGAAGTGGGCGGCGGAAGAGGTCATCCGCGCCTCGGGACTGGATTACACCATTCTCAAGGCAGGCGTGATCTATGGTGACGGTGATCACATGCTGGATCATTTGAGCCATGCCTTTCATACGTTTCCGTTGTTTGCCTTCGTCGGGTTCAATGAGCAATTGGTGCGGCCTTGCGCAGTGGAAGACGTAGCGACAATCTTGGAGGCAGCGCTGGTGAAAGGGCGACTGGCGAAAGCGACGGTGGCGGTCACGGGGCCGGAGGAACTGACTTTAAGCAATGCCGTCCGGCGCGTGGCGAAGGTGGTGGGCAAGCGGCCGTTCTTCTTTCGTGCGCCGTTGTGGTTTCATTATGCGTTCGGCTGGGTGTTGGAACGGATGATGACGATACCGCTCATCGCGACGGCTCAGGTGCGCATCCTTTCGGAAGGTGTGGTGGTGCCCCTGCCCTATGCCAGTGAGTTGCCGGAAGATTTGCGGCCACGCGTCCCGTTCTCGGAAGCGCAGATCAGGAAAGGATTGCCGAAGCCGAAGGGGTTTGGGCGGGAGGATTGTTTGTGCTGGCAGGCGGTGTTTGGGAAGGCGTAGGGAAAAGACACGAATTGCACAAATTTGCACTAATTGAAAAAAGGGATGGCCGATCTGAAGAGGTCAGTATGAAACAGAAAATCGTCATTGCCGGTGGCAGCGGGTTTCTGGGGCAGGCGCTGGCGGAATATTTAGCCAAGGAATGTGAGGTGGTGGTCCTGACGCGTCATCCCAGCCCCTCTTGTCCGCACGGACGAGAGGTGGGCTGGGATGGGCGCACCTTGGGAGATTGGGCAAAGGAGTTGGAGAACACGGTTGCGTTGATCAATCTCGCGGGCGTATCGGTGGATTGCCGTTACACGGCGAAGAACCGACGGCTCATCATGGATTCGCGGATTGATTCGACGCGGGTGTTGGGTGAAGCGATGGTGCGTTGCCTGCAACCGCCGAAGGTTTGGCTGAACTCGAGCACGGCGACGATCTACAAGCACACGTATAGTGCGGCGTGGGATGAGACGGGCGAGATCGGCGCGACGGCAGAAGCGAAGGATGCGTATTCGATTGAGGTAGCCACGGCTTGGGAAAGAGTCTTCAATGAAGCCAAGACTCCCCGGACGCGCAAGGTGGCGCTGCGCACGGCGATGGTGATGGGTCATGGGCGGAACAGTGTGTTCCCAGTGATGCGGCGGATGATCCGGCTCGGCCTGGGCGGGCAGATGGGTGATGGGCGGCAGTATATGTCGTGGATCCATGAGGTGGATTTCTGCCGGGCGATTGAGTGGCTGATCGCACGTGAAGAGGTCAGCGGTGTGGTGAACCTGGCGGCACCGAATCCGGTGACGAATGCGGAGATGATGCGGACGTTTAGGGAGGTGTGCGGGATGCCGTTCGGTTTGCCGGCGGCGAAGTGGATGCTGGAGATTGGTGCGGTGTTTCTGCGGACGGAGACGGAGTTGATTATCAAGAGCCGGCGGGTGGTGCCGGGAAGATTATTGCGCGAAGGGTTTCAATTTAAGTTCAGTGAGGTGAGGATGGCGCTGGAAGACTTGGAGCATGGTGGCGAGATGAGTGCGGGCAAGATGCCCGCATAACTCGCAGCCAGGAGGGCTGCGCTACCGGGGCAAGGGCGACGGAAAGGTGATATGAATACTTTAGACGTCGAGAGGGATGATGTGGTGGCACTGAATTTGGCAGCGAGGGAACGCATGCTTTCGTTGCGGGGAGAGCCTTTGTTCGTGGCGGATTGGGTGGAGCTGTTCTTTCTGCACTTCGAGGTGCCGGTGGAGGTTTTGCAGCGGGAGGTCCCCTTCCCTTTGGATTTGTTTGAGGGGCGGGCGTTTGTGAGCCTGGTGTCGTTTCAGTTAGAACGGTTGCGGTTGTTTGAAGTTCCGACGTTGACGGAGGCGGTGTTTCAGCCGTTCACGCGGAGTCACTTTCTGAATGTGCGGGCGTATGTGACACATCGCGGTGAGCCGGGCATCTATTTCATGCAGGAGTTTCTGTCGAATCGCTTGAGCATCCCGTTTGGGAGGCCGGTGTATGGGCTGCCGTATCATCATGCGGCGGCAAGACGGGAGATAGATCTAAAGCGCGGGGAAATGAAATTGGAGCTGAATGCAGCGGAGCAACGGCGGCTGGAGTTGCGGGCAAGCTTCGCTGCGGCAGAGAGGCCGGAGCGGTGTGAAGCCGGTTCGCTCACGGAGTTTTTGCTGGAGCGGTATACGGCTTATACATGTCACCGGGGCCACAAGCGGCGGTTTCGGATTTGGCATCCGCCGTGGCAACAACGGGCGGTGGAGTTTCAGGCAGCTGATGAAGGGTTGTTAGGGAAAACGGGCGGATGGTTTGCAGAGGCGGAACCCATCGGGGGGCATCTCGCTTTACTGGGCAAGGAGGTGTGGATGGGAAGGCCGTGTGGAGTGTGAGTCCACACGGCTTTTGCATTCACATCGCAATTATTTCCTCACGCCTTACGGGACTTTCAGCAGCATGAAAGAATCCAGTTCTGTGCCGCCTTCCCGACCGTAGACGTCCAGATCGAGCACGCCGGTGGTGAGGCTCATGTTCGTGCCGACGGCGCGCCACGTCCACGAGTTGGTGCTGTGCGGGACGGACCAAAGCTGGTTTGCCCCGCCATTGACGGAGATGAAGAAGCTGTCCGAGTTGCCGTTCTGCGCGCGGGTGCGACCGAGGAGAAGATAGTTGCCGTTCGCATAAACGGGGATCTGGTAGCTCGCGGCGTTGGTGGCTTGATTGCTGCCGAAGGGTGACGTGAGGGAAGCACCCGTGACAGCCGTGACGCTATTCGTGAGCACGAAGCCTTGATAGGTATCGGGCGAGAGCGAGGGAGCCTTCGCCGTGCTCGGGCGGTTCAACCACAGATAGTCGAGCTTCGCCCCCGCTTCACGCGCGATGAGTTTCAACGTGTAAGTGCCGGGCGCGAGGCTGAATCGCGTCATCGCCTTGAGTGGACCAAACGTCACGGGCTGGTATTCCCAACGGCCGGTCACATGCCAGTCCACCAAGGGACCACCGGCGACTTGCACGTAGAAGCTGTCTTCCGTGCCGGCCACAGAGTGCGTCGAGCCGCCCAAGACATAGTCCGATGCGTAATCCACGGTGAAGGTCCATTGGGCGTAGTTCGTAGTACCCGTTAGCGAGCTCGACAGATAGGAGCCGAACGGACGCCTGGCGTCCGTGGTCAAGGCCATCGCGCCGGCACGTGTGGCGGCGGCGGGCTTGAACATGATCCCGGTCACCTTCGCAGCACTGTCCCGCTGGGGCACGCCGAGCTCAGATTGCGTCCGGTAGAGACGCAGCGTGGAGGGCGGCGGAGTGATGGGATTCCCATTGGCATCCTCGCGAACCGCATCGCGATAGGTCGGTAACGTTTCCCAGCGCAGATAATAATGATGGTCCGCGTAAGCCAGGCCGCCGGAGCGCAACCGCCGCACGCCCATCGTATCGCCATCATGGGTGTAATTGATCTCTGGCGTGCTGCTGTCGAAGTAAGCGTTGGTGGACGTCGGTGTGTTCGCTGAGAGATAGCTGGACGTATTCGGATAAGTGAGGATGACCTTTTTCAACATCGCTTCATCCAGCAGATACGGACCGCTGTTGGTATCCGTGACGCCAGTTTCGGTGACCATGGAGACACTCACGGTGGTGAGGCCATCCACCGGATCATCCGCGCCGAAGGTGTTCCCGACGCTGCCTCCGGGCGGCAGGCTGCCACCACCCGAGAATTCCCAGCGCCACGCGGAGCTCGTCAGCTTCACGATGTTCCACGTGTTCGATCCGGGAATGGGCCGTGCGACATACACCTGCGATTTACCGGCGCTATCGTATTTGTGATAGGCGACGAGCGGTGCGCCATCGCGATCGAAGGAGAGCTTGGGCTGGCCATTCAGCAAGCCGCCCAACTGCGGCACATTATCGATCGTCGTGAATGACTGGCTGGGCGTCACGGGCAAGGTCACCGCGCGACCGAAGGCATCGGTCCAGTTCGTGAAGTTCGAGGAGCGCATGTAGGAGAGCCGGTAATTGCTGTCCGCACTCGTCGTGCCGCGCCACACCCAGAGGCAATGCACGTTACCGCCATTCACCACGAAACTTGGATACACGCTGTAATTGCCTGTCCAATTGAACACCGCAGGACCGCCC
>JAJNBN010000400.1 GCA_021156225.1 Verrucomicrobiota bacterium
ATGCGTGTAAACCTCCGTCGTGCTAATGTTCGCATGCCCGAGCAATTCCTGGATCACCCGCAGGTCCGCCCCATGCTCCAGCAGATGCGTCGCGAAACTATGCCGCAACATATGCGGCGTGATGTTCCGCTCGATACCCGCGAGTTTCACCCGCCGCTTCACCCGCCACCACATGCTCACCGAAGCGAACGGCTTGCCACGTCGATTCAAGAAAACCGTCGCCGGAGATTTGGGCTTCACCAGCTTGGGCCGTGCGGCATTGAGATAACGATTGATCGCTTCGATCGCCACCTTGCCCACCGGCACCACGCGTTCCTTGTTTCCTTTGCCGATGACATTGATGAACCCCGACTCCAAGTGCAGTTGCTCCAACCGCACCGTCCGCAACTCCGCGAGCCGCAAACCCGACGCATACGCCAGCTCCAAGATTGCCTGATCGCACAACGACTCCGGCGTCTCCACTGGCAACGGCTTAAGCAACTGATCCACCTCTGCACTCGTCAACGCCTTGGGCAAGCGCTTCCAACGCCTTGGCAACGAAAGATTCTCCGCCACATTCACCGGCAGGATTTTCTCGTTTTCCGCGTATTTATAGAAGGCCCGCAATGCTGCGATCTGCAAGTAGATGCTCTCCGAACTCATCCTTGCGGTGAGTTTCTTCGGCTGATCCAAGGGCACGCGCTCCCGTTCCGCTTCGAGGAAACCCATCAGGCACTTCAAGTCCACATCGCGCCAGTTGCTGACTCCCTGCGCCTCCGCCCACGCCGTGAATTTCCCCAAGAGCGCCGCGTATGTCTTCGCCGTCAACTCGGACTGTCCCCGCTCCAGACGGAGATGCGTCAGGAAATCTTCGACGAGGTCATTCACAGAACTTTGCCCGTCAACCGCTCATACGCCTCCAGATACTTCGCCTGCGATTTCATCACGATCTCGTTCGGCAAAGCCGGCGCGGGCGGCGTCTTGTCCCAGTCCAGCGTCTCCAGGTAATCCCGCACGAACTGCTTGTCGAAGCTCGGCTGCCCCTTGCCCGCCTGATACTGGTCCGCTGGCCAGAACCGCGAGGAATCCGGCGTCAACACTTCATCGATGAGGATCAACTCCCCATTATAGATGCCGAACTCGAACTTCGTATCCGCGATGATGATGCCGCGTTGCCGCGCGTAATCTCGGGCGAAGTTGTAGATCTTCAGGCTCAAGTCCCGCGCCTTCTCCGCGATGTCCTTGCCCACGATCTTCACCGCTTCCTCGAACGAGATGTTCTCGTCATGCCCCGTCTCCGCCTTCGTCGCGGGCGTGAAAATCGGTTCCGGCAATTCCGAAGACTCCTTCAATCCCGCCGGCAGCTTGATCCCGCACACCGTCTGGCTCGCCTTATACTCCTTCCAGCCCGAGCCCGCGAGATACCCACGGACCACGCACTCGATCGCCAGCGGCTGCGACTTCTTCACGATCATGCTGCGCCGCGCCACCCTGTCCGCGAACGGTTGCAAGACCGCGGGCAACGGATCATTCGCCTTCGCCAGCCGGTGATTCGGCACCAGCTTCTCCGTCTGATCGAACCAGAAATGCGAGATCTGCGTCAGCACCTCGCCCTTGCGCGGAATGCCATTCGGCATGATGCAATCAAACGCCGAGATGCGGTCCGACGCCACGAACAACAGGCTGTCCCCAAGGTCGAACACCTCGCGCACCTTCCCGCTCTTCACCTTTGGGATGCCGGGTAAATCGATCTGCAACAACGTTTGGTCACTCATCATCGCGCGGATGATGCGGTGCCCCCACGAAAGTGCAAATCGAAATTCCGGAGCGCCCCGTGTAGTGGGATAGGCACCATCGCCTATGCAGCCTCCCCGTCCCAATGTAGTGGGGCAGACGCCCTCGTCTGCCATAGTCGTGCGGGCGCCCTCGCCCGTCACATCCTGATTCCCACCCGCACCAATCCCTGCTACCAATCCTCCCGTGCCCTTGAGAATCCTCAACCTAATCTCCGGTTTCTTGCTATTTGCGACCACCCACCTCTTCGCCCAATCCACAAACAACAACACTACCACCAACAACCATCTCGTCCATTCCCACCCCGGCGACCTCCCCATCCTTATCACCGCTCCACACGGCGGCACCAATGTCCTCAAGGATGTCCTCACCCGCACCAACGGCACGCTCCTCCGTGATGACGGCACCTACGAGCTCGCCTTGCTCGTGAGCGAAGAACTCACCAAGCTCACCAAAGGCAAGCAACCCTACCTCGTCGCCGCCCAGTTCCACCGCAAATATCTCGACGTCAACCGCCCCGCCACCAACGCCTTCGAAAGCCCCGGCGCGAAATCCTATTACGACACCTACCATAACCAGACGAGCAACTACGTAGCCGAGATCCGCCAACGCTTCGGCGGCGAAGGACTCATGATCGATCTCCACGGCCAGGCCCGCGATGCCGCCTCAATCTTTCGCGGAACCGGCAACGGCGTCACCGTCCTGCGCCTCATCCAGAAACAAGGCGAAGCCGCCTTCACCGGCACCAACAGCCTCCTCGGCCAGCTCGCCACCAAAGGCTACAACATCATCCCGAACAACACCCCGCCCGGTAAACCGCCGGAAGACCGCAGCTACAACGGCGGCTTCACCGTCCGCACCTACGGCAGCCACAAAGACGACGGCATCGACGCCATTCAGCTCGAACTAGGCAGCCAGCTCCGCCGCGCCGACCGCAAGAAATTCGCCACCGACCTGGCCCAAGCCATCTTCACTTTTCAGGAAAAATATCTGAAACCAACGGAATCGATCCCTAAATCCAAGACCGATTGATTCAACACTCGCAACCTCACCCGCCCCATCCCGGAGGGATGACAGCATGTAGCCGGTAGTCGAGCGAGGCACGAGCGACACCACCGGACAGCGATATTTTTAGAGCCGCACCCCGGAGGCGGTGCCAGAATTTAGATTGGCGGTGCTTCAGCCTTCCGATTGACGCTATCGATCCCAAAGTTCATCGTAAGGAGTCCGATGAAACACTGGCGGCCATACCTCTTCCTCGCCCTTCTGGCCTGCTGGCTGATTTCCTTGTTCGATCCCTTCACCGAGCGCGTCAAAATCCACGATGGCAGCCAAGTGCCTGCCGTTTTGCGCTATCAACAGGAGTTCGCGGATTCCATCAAGATCACCACGCACTGGAACAATGGCCAACCGTTGCACAACCCTCATTTCTATCTTCCCGGCAACTATAGCACGCTCGATTCACCCGATGGCGTCCATCGCCTCCAATGGCGCGAAAAAGACTACTTCCATACCTTGGATATCACCCGGCCCACCATGAAAAGCACCGCTACCATCTTGAATGTGGAAGAAGGCGATCCGGGCTCTGGCAAAGCTTACCGTGGAACTTGGTCAGCCGATTCCCAAGCCGTGTTCGTCTTCGGAGAAGGCCGCCTGCCCGGTGACAAATATTCCGGCCAATTATCTTTCATCTATTTAGTCAGCGAAAAACGCCTCTACCAAGTGGACATCCAAAAAAATTTAGCCCAACGCATCGCCGCCCCGCCTCACTGATAAATGTCTGTGCGGGATTGACACCACCGCTATTCCGTGAAAACGCCCGCCCTCAATCCATACCAGCGAACGCTGCTAGTATCCGGGCTGCTCATCTTCATGGTGGTCGGAGGCTGGATAGCGCTCACAAAACCCGGTGGCTGGTGGAAAGGCGGTGCTTATTCCTTCACTCTCATCGAACACGGCGGATTCGATCCTCAAAGCCAGGGCGTTTATGTTTCAAACGGTCCCCACGCCACCAATCAAACCTTTCCGACGACGATCAACTACGTAGTGCGCGGTGAAGCCGCGGAAGAAATCATCCATGTGCTGAACCGCTATGATATTTGGCGATGGGGAAATGAAAGGAAGCAGCCAAAACAAGATGCCACCGCGTGCAAGGCAGTCGTGGAATACCAAGGAAAAACTCATCAATGGGCCTGGTATCCCAGCTCCGTCTCAAGCCACAAAGACCAGAATCCCATCAGCCAGGCACTCAGAAACCTCGGCAAATACGGCACCCCCAACACACCTGACATGCAAAAACAATTTTCCGAGGTCTGGCAGATCATTCAAACCCACACCAATGACGTGACCCGTATCCGTTAAATCATCACGCGATCATCCATGCCATAACCCGTAGATGGCGGCGATCGCCCCTTAGATCGGCGTCCGCCCAAAGGCTGGGGGCGTCATCTTGTGAACAGAATAGACCACGACCGCCGGGATCGTGCACTTCTTCACCGCCCGCTTGAGAAACGCCCGGCGGCTCGTCAGGTGCTCCACCTTCAGGGTTTTCTTTTCG
>JAJNBN010000401.1 GCA_021156225.1 Verrucomicrobiota bacterium
GTTGCGGCCCTCTGGACTAACTGGCAGACGTTGCAGGCGGGCGGGCAGCTCAACTTCACCAACTTCAGCTATCAAGACCACGGCATCCAGCATCTCAGCGTTGGCCTGGGTTACACCAACGAGTTCCTTTCTTTCTCGGCGATCGACCTGCGGCGTAATGCCACGGAGAACGCGATCGCCGACGGGGTGGGCATCGCCTTGAAGCCCGGGCTGGTCTATATCACCAACGGGCTGGTGCATTGGGATGTGGGTGATGCGACGGGCATCATCGGGCCGAAGACAAAAGAGGCCGTGGACCCCTACCGGTTCAGCAACCCGCCGCTGGTGGAGGTGCGGGGCATGATCCCCTTGAAAGATGCCGAATGTTCCGACCTGCATTTCAAGCTGCTCAAGGGCGGACCGTTCAACTACTGGCGCTTCAACCTGCCGGAGGTGACCGGTGAACTGCACTGGGTCACGAATACTTTGGTCATCACGAACCTGACGGGGCTTTTTTATGGAGGCGTGGTGCGCGGTGATGCCTTCTTCGACTTCGGCGCCACGAACGGCACGGCTTATCGCTTCCATACGGTCGTCACCAATTCCAGCTTGAGCCCGTTTCTGACGGACATGCTGGAGCGGACCAACAATCATCAAGGCATCATCGATTGCGATCTGAGCATCACTTCCGCGCAAGCCCGGAGCATGAAGACGTGGAACGGCTTTGGCACGGCGCGGATGCGTGATGGTTTTCTCTGGGATCTGCCGCTCTTTGGTATCATGACGCCGGTGTTGGAAGGGCTCAGACCGGGTCTCGGCAAGAGCCGTGTGGAGGAAGGCTCGGCGAGTTATTATATCACCAACAGCGTCATTTACACGGCCGATCTGGAGCTGAAAACGCCGACCATCCGGATGCGCTACGTGGGTTCGGTGGATTTCGATGCGAATGTGAATGCGACGGTGGAAGGGGCGTTGTTCCGTGATTCGCCGCTGATCATCAAGTGGTTCGGCTATCTGACCACGCCCTTCACCAAGATGTATGAGTATGACGTCACCGGCACACTCAGTGAACCGAAGCTGGATACGCACAACCTTGTTCCCAAGCTGATACAAGTGCCGTTCCTGCCCTTCAAGGCGATCAAGAGCCTATTCACGGGCGGCGACAAGAAGAAGGACACCGAGCCGAAACCGGTCGTCACGCCGGAATCACGCCCATCAGCCCCGGAAAAAAAGCAGTAGGGCAGCGCCCAGGATGATGCGGTACCAGCCGAAGGCCACAAACGTGTGTGATTGAACGAACTTCAAAAGCCATTTCACGGTGATGAACGCGGTGATGGTGGCGGTCACGAACCCGAGCGCAAGTAGCAGCCAATCCACCGAGCCTAAGCCCTCCTTGGCCACGTGTTTGACGAAGCTCAGGCCGCCGGCGGCGATCAGGGTGGGCACGCCGAGCAGGAAAGAAAACTCGATGGCGCGGGGACGGCTGAGGCCAAGGATGAGCGCGACCAAGATCGTGGTGCCGGAACGGGAGGCACCGGG
Source organism: Verrucomicrobiota bacterium (assembly GCA_021156225.1). Taxonomy (GTDB): domain Bacteria; phylum Verrucomicrobiota; class Verrucomicrobiia; order Limisphaerales; family JAEYXS01; genus JAEYXS01. The sequence continues at coordinate 1,519 of JAJNBN010000401.1, forward strand.
AAAAGCGGCGGCGACCAGTTGTGAAACGCCGATGGCCAAAGCGATGATCCAGGTGACTTTTTCGGTGCCCTGCTTGCCCCGCAGCCAATACTCAACCGCGATGAACAGCACGCCGCCGATCAAGGTGGCCCAGGCCACGGGGCCGACCGTTTCGGGCAGGCGCATGCCGAGCTTCTTCAAGATGATGCCGCCTACGCCGGTGACGAAAAAGGCGGCGGAGAGCTTGACGAGATAATCCAAGGTTTCCGGCTCCTTCCAAGTCTGGGCCAAATCTTGAAGGCGCTGCTTGAAGTTCAGGATGACCGCCAGCACGGCACCGCTTTGGATGCCGACGTTGAACAGCTCGGATTGCAAAAACGGTGAATCCGCGTGCAAAAACTTCTCCACGATCAGCAGGTGGCCGGTGGAGGACACGGGAAGAAACTCCGTGATACCTTCCACCACGCCCAGAATAATTGCGGCCAGCCAATCTTGCATGGGGACTCTTAGACGGGAAAAAACGGGAGGGCACAAGGCGTAACTTACCCCATGGGCGCCGGCTAATAAGAGGGCAGCGTGGAAAAGATCGAAATCCTAGAAATTTTGTCTCCACCGAGCTCACCGGACACACCGAAGCCTGTCAGACAACCCCAAAATTTGACAGGCTCAGCTTAGTGAAAAGAACGAGTAAATTGAATGGCGGGGAAAACAGGAAGAAAAAGCCGATTGAATTTACCGACACTCTCCGCGTCCAAAGCCCGCCCTTGGATTTGCAAGGGCAGGCAAAGCGGCCTAATTTTGCCTCTCGACGTCTTCGGGGCGGTTGGGTAGAACAGCCGCTCTTTGCCGTTCCATGCCGTCCATGGAGCTTTGTGCCAGTTGCCATGTATTATAATATGAATGTTTTGAGCCGAGTTTGCGCTGCCTTGTGCGCCCTGTCCGTCATTTCGGTGAACGCCCAAGAGCAGCCGAAAGCCAAAGCCAAGTCCTGGAAAGAGACCAAGGCGGCGGTGTTGCAGGATGATTTTCCCTATACCAAGGCGTGCATCGGGGCGAAATTCCCGGCGAATAACGATGCGGACAAGGGCATCGCGCTCATCCTGGGCAACGAAGCGTTCGCGTGCTTCGACATGGACTTGCTGCGCGTCTCGGCGGGCTGGACGGGCGGTTATATCACGCCCAAAGGGGTGACGTTCGACGGCTCGCACGGTGGTCATCCCACCATCGCCGGTGAGCAGCAGTTTGGCACACCGGCTCTACCTGGCTGGTCCACGGATGGGGCTTTTAAGGATCCGCGCAAGGAACCGTATGGTCCCTTGCCGAAGGAGATGGGGCGTTACAAGGGGCTTCATGTCGTAGGCATGGATGTAGTGCTGAATTATGAGGTGTTCGGCTCCGAGGTGGTGGAGCAGATCACAAGCGTGGCGCAAGACGGGGCGACGGGGTTCGTCCGCACGCTCAAGCTGGATAAGATGAAGGAGGCCTTGGTGCATCTGGTGGCAGAAGTGCCGGAAGGCAAAGGCCGCATAGAGAACGGCGAGGCGATTGTGGAAGGTGCGAATGGCGTGGTGACGAAAATCGCGCTCGGCTCGGCGCCGAAGGGGGCTGCATTGGAGATCGCGAATGGCAATCGCGTGGTGATGAAGCTGGCGAAGGGCACGTCCGGATTGTTCAAGTTGGTGCTCTGGCGCGGGAATGTGACGGATAGCGCGAAGTTTGCGGGCTTGGTCGCAGGTCAGCCGAAAATCGTGGATTACGCCAAGGGCGGTGCGGCTCGCTGGCCGCAGGCGGTGGCGACGAAGGGTGCGCTCGGCACGAGCACGACGCCAGATGGAGCTTACACGACGGACAGCTTGACGCCGCCCCTCGAGAATCCTTGGAAACGCCGCGTGCGTTTCGGCGGGTTTGATTTCTTCAAAGATGGCAAGAGCGCGGCGCTCAGCACCTGGGATGGCGATGTGTGGGTCGTCACGGGCATTGATGACAAGCTGGAGAACCTGCAATGGCGCCGGTTCGCTTCTGGTGGTTTCGAGACGCTCGGTTTGAAGATCGTGAATGACGTGATCTATACCTCCGGCCGCGACGAGATCACGCGCTATGTGGATGTGAACAAGGATGGTGAGGCGGATTACTACGAGAGTTTCAACAACGACATCACGTCGTCGCCGGGCTTCCATGAGTTCACGTTTGATTTGCACACGGACAAGCAGGGCAACTTCTACTTTGCCAAGGCCGCGCCGGTGCGCGGTGGTGGCCGTGGTTTCGGCGGTGGCGGTGGCAATGGCGAGATCAGCGCCAGCGCAGGCACACTCATGAAGGTGTCCAAGGACGGCAAGAAATATGAAGTGGTGGCGACCGGTTTCCGCGCGCCGAACGGCATCGGCGTAGGCCCGAATGGTGAGCTGACCACAGGTGACAACGAAGGCACGTTCGTGGCGGCTTGCCCGATCAACTGGGTGAAGCCGGGCGGTTACTACGGCGTGGAAGACACGGCGCACAAATCGCCGTTGCCGGAGCGCGATGCACCGCTTTGCTGGCTCTCACATCGTGAGTTCGACAATTCAGGTGGCGGCCAGGTGTGGGTGACGAGCGAGAAGTGGGGACCTTTCGCGGGTGAGCTGCTGCATATGTCCTATGGCAAGAGCACGCTGAATCTGGTGATGCGCGATATGACGGGCAAGAAGCCGCAGGGTGCGGTGATCCAGTTGCCGCTGCGTTTCACCTCATCCGCGATGCGCGCGCGTTTTAGTCCGCAAGATGGCCAGCTTTATGTGGCGGGTCTGCGCGGATGGCAGACCAGCGCGGCGAAGGATGCGGGTCTGGATC
>JAJNBN010000402.1 GCA_021156225.1 Verrucomicrobiota bacterium
GATTCTGCCTCCAAGCCAAGTATTTACGCTTTCACCGTCAACACAGGGGTGTAGGGCCATTCAGCCCCATAGGATGTTCAATGTAAAATATTTGCACATGTCCAAATGGGTGCTTTAGTAGGGACAGAGCAAAAAATGACTACCTTGAGAGTCATATTTATTCTCCTGACGACCATCTTGGTGGTAACGCCATGTCGCGCCGTCGTCTTGGATTGGAGCACTGTTTCTTGGACCGCTGGTTCGCTCTCGAATACCTATGACGTGGATGGCGACTCCAAGGATGACGTGACCATCACCATTTCTGGCGATACTTCCGCACTGGTCTCAGGTTACCCAACCATCAGCACGACGATGCAAGGCGGCTTGGGCAGTGCCGACGACGGACTGGAACTGCGACTTAACTTCACGACGGATAGCCAGAGCATCACTGTCACCGTGACCTTTCTAAACGATTATGTGGGAGCCAGCGACGTGAGCTTTTCCCTCTTTGACATCGACGGCAATCGAGTAGGAGCGAGCCCTAACTACCGTTATCGCGATTATCTGGAAAATATCGTCGCCAGTGGCGATTCCGGTTTGATTGCCGCCGCCTTGACCGATAGCACAGCCAACGCCGTGGCCGGCTCGGGCACGAACCAAACCGTGACTGGCAATGCAGCGGCGGCTGATTTCGGCACCGGTTCGGGAGACGGCAATGTAGGCGTGGACTACGGAACCAATAACGTGAACAGCGTTTCGTTCACTTTCGGCAATACGGGAAATATTCTGGGAGACAATCCTCAGGAACAGGTCTTTGCCATGCACGACGTAAAATTTAAGTCCAAGATTCCCGAAGTTGGAACCACTCTTATGGCGGTGGCTCTCTGCGCGGGCGTGATCGGAACGCGTCTGATCCGCTTCCGGCGTCAACCCAAAGCCTGAAAAGCAAAAACCCCGGACGGTATCGCCCGGGGTTTGCTTGAATTCGATTGGATTGCGCAGCGTTTACTTCACGCGGGCCGGGAGTTTCTTCTCGATCTTCACCTTCTCGAGAACGATATACTTCGGCAGACCGTTTTCCGTCGGCACCTTCGTCTCACCGGCGATGAGCGGGGAGGCGTATTCCACGAACTTCTCGTTCGGCAGGAAACCGTCTTCGCTCACCCATTCGCGCGGCAGGAAGTGTTCGACGTTCGCGATGTCTTCCAGCGGCTGCAATTCCACCGTCCACTTGTAGGGATTGGAGCTAAGACGCACGATCTTCGGCATGAACCCGCTCTTGCCTTCGATGGCTGCCTTCACCGCTGCCGCACCGCACGCGTAAGCTTCTTCCGCATCCGTCGCACTGGCGTAGTGGGCCGAGGCGCGTTGCGCGTAACCGAGCAACACCGTGCGTGTCTTGAGATTGAGCTTCTCCTGCACGATGCCCTTCAACACTTCGCTGGCACCCGCGAGCACCGCGTGACCGAAGGCATCGAGACGCGTCTTGTCCGCGCCGATCTCTTCGCCCTTCTCGTCCTTCACGCCTTCGCCGCAGACCACGATGCAATACTTGTAGGCATCCACCGTCTCTTTGACCTTGGCGAGGAACTTCTCCTGGTTGAACGGAATCTCCGGCAGCAAAATGATATGCGGCGGATTCGCCGGATTACCTTGCTTGGCGAGGACCGTGCCAGCCGCGATCCAGCCCGCCGCGCGACCCATCACTTCGATGATACAGCAGGAGCCGTCATCCGTGGCCATGCTGCCCACGTCGAAACCGATCTCCGTCACCGTTGTGGAATTGTATTTGATCACCGAGCCGTAGCCGGGGCAGTGATCCGTGTGCGGGAGGTCGTTATCGATCGTCTTCGGCACACCGTTCACGCGCATGTCGTAACCGCGCTTCACGGCTTCGAGATGGATCTTGTGCGCTGTGTCCTGCGAGTCATTGCCGCCCGCGTAGAAGAAGTAACGGATGTTATGCGCCTGGAAGACCTCGAACAAACGGTCCATGTCCTTCGCGGCCTGCTCGGGCTTCTTCTGGAAATTGATCTTGTAACGGCACGTGCCGAGGGCAGCCGCCGGCGTATACTTCAATCCTTCGATGGCGGAGGACTTCTCCTCCTGCAGATCGACGATCTCCTCGTTCAGGATGCCGAGGATGCCGTTCAAGCCGCCGTAGATCTCCTCGATCTGGTCGGGGTGCTTGCCCGCCGCCTGGACGACGCCCGCTATGCTGGCATTGATGACGCACGTCGGCCCGCCGGACTGGGCCACCAAAAGATTTCCAACCAGATCTGCCATAAATTTAAAATTTTTGTTAACTGAATCACCACCATTCCCCGGTCATTTAGCGGGGAAAACGCCCTAAAACAGAGGCCGAACGATGCCAATGGCCTCCTCTTATGTCAAAGCTGGAATTGCCACCTTCAGGCATGCCAGTCCTCCTTGGGACTGCATACTGCCCCTAGTATCAATTCCAAAGGCATCTCATGGCCGACATGCCGAATGATAAGATAAATCCGCCACTGCTCATATACCCAATAGGCCACCAGATGCCCGGTTTTCGCCCAAGCAGGGGCTTTCTCATCGTCCGTTTTCCCCACAAACACCGGGGGACCTATCTCTACCTTCACCAGTCGGGTGATGGCGATGAAATCCTTGGCCATCTTTTCGTATTCTTCCGTAAATTTTTTCGGATAGTCCGCTTGATCGAAACAATCCGATACGGACAGGTGCTTGGAGCAATCCCGTTGCTGACTGTCGCAAAGCTCCTCCAGCACTGAGATAGGATTTTCTATCAAATATGTTTCGCGCAACTGCATAAAACTTTGCCGCCCTTTTATATCGCCTTGCTCCACGTCTCCCTCCCATCCCACACAAACCCCAGCCGTTCATACAACCGCGCCGCCTCCGGATGCTTTCCATCCACCTCCAATCTTAGTTTGGTAATGCCTTCCTGCGGCAACCCGCTCATCACTTCCTTCAACAACCGCGCTCCCGCCCCCTGCCCTCGCGCCGCTGGTGATATGAAAAACTCATCCAGCAATCCCACCACCCCATCGAACTCCAACCCGAAGTAATACGGCACCAGCGCGTAACCCACGATGCGTTCTCCGGAAACCGCTACCCACAATCGCCCCAGTTCCGGCCGTTGCAAAAACTCCACCAGCAACCGCCGCTTCGTGGTCGTGTCCCAGGCGAAACCGAAGTGCGCGTAGAATTCCTCCACCACCGGCAGCAATCGGTCCACCTCCTCCTCCCGCACCAACCGGTTCACATGCGTTTCCATGCCCCTACGATTGCCCCTCCCTTCAATCACGTCCAGTCCTACATCCCTTTCTGCATTCTCGGAGGCCGAACTTCGGCTTCTTCATTCTGAGTTCACCCCCTATGCCGCCATCTTCACCCCTTCACCCATCGGCACCAGGCTGCGCTTCACCTCCGCATTATCCACGTTCGGTATCCGGCTGATCAACGGTGGTGGCAATCGCAACGCCGAGCATAACATCGGGTTCAGTATCCACATCTCGCGGATCACCGGCTCGCCCGGCTGATATCCGATACTATACCGTCCCGGCTCGCGCAGAATCCATCCGCGCAAGAGCAAATCGGACAACTCGTGAAAGCCCGCCAGCTCCAGGTCATTCGCTCGCGGTCGCCCCAGACGACGGCAAAACACATGGGCGAGTTCGATGAGCATCGTATGACGCAATGCCTCCGGGAGATCATTCAGGTTCATGGTAGGTTTGAGTCTCGCATTTTCATCGCTGCTTGGGGATAGGGTGTTCGCCTGAGTCCGCGTCGCGCCCCGTCCCGCCCCCTGATTGTCTTGGTTACCTTGCTTGTTTTTCATTCTGTTTTCCTTCCCTATTTCCATCTTCATGCCCGCTATCATAAGGGGGGACCTAGGACATCCGCTGTCCTAGTGAATAGGTGTGAATAACTTTTTCAGAATGAACACAACATGTTGAAAATAAGCATGTTAAGAAGTAAAATAACCTCCAGAGACTCATTTTTCGTTTTTTTTAAAATCGGAACAATCCACCTTGTGAACGAAATTCCTCCATTGATCACCCCAAGACGAAATTCCGGCCTCACGGAGCCGACGGCACCACCGCCTTGGGCAATGTAAAATAAAACGTCGCCCCCTCATCGATCTTCCCCTCCGCCCAGGTCGTGCCCCCATGCCGCGCGATGATGCGCCGCACATTCGCCAGGCCGATTCCCACCCCCTCGAACTGTTCCTTGCGATGCAGCCGCTGAAACACTACGAACAGCTTGTCGGCATGCTTCATGTAGAACCCCACCCCATTATAGCGCACGAAGATCACCGTCTCCGTG
>JAJNBN010000403.1 GCA_021156225.1 Verrucomicrobiota bacterium
GTGGCGACTCGGAACCGGAGCGGACAAGTTTCGGCAAATGACAAAGTCATGCCGAATTACCCAGCATAACGCCTGCCATTTTTCCGCCCCGCTGGCGGGCCGGCGGGGTTCGGAAAGAGTCACCTTGGCGAGGAACTCTCAGGCCGTTTCGTGATGATCTTCTGGCGCACAGATTTCCCGTTCGGCCTGTAACCAATCTTCCAGCTCGTGACCGGGCACGGAGCCGCGTTTTACAAACAACTCATACGCCCGCTCCTGGATCATCTTGGCTTTTCCGATGGGACTGATCTCACTTTTCTGGCTTTTCTTGCGATTGGCATTATTGCTCTTCATAGCATTGTTCTGTATGGGTTGGTCAAATTGCCCGATGCAATGGCCGACCAGCGGAAGACTGGCTTTTGAAGACGGAATTCGCCTAGCCGTCACCGGGCTTTCAAAGTTCAATGATAGCACTTTTTGCGGCTTCCTCAAATCGGCGAAGGACTTTTTTCAAAAACTACCACTGCCACGGATGGGTAAATCTCGGTAAGTTTTCTTGGACCAGACGATGGGGGGGTGAACCGCGAGGAAAAATGGAGCCAGCTCTCGGGATTGAACCGAGGACCGACGGTTTACAAAACCGTTGCTCTACCACTGAGCTAAGCTGGCCTCCGCAGACTGGCAACGTAACGAGGCCCCCTTTCCTCCTGCAAGCGAAAACCTATCCCCCTCCGCCGACGCGGAAAAGGGCTCGCCTTGGCCAAGGGGGTTGGTTAGCTTGGTTCTGTCACGCCTGTCATCCGGTCCGGCAGGCACTGCTTAAAAGGCTGCAACAACATCTCTGACTTATGGGTGATCTAGCTGATCGTTTGGCCAAGATTTACGAGGCGCATCGCCAGAAGATTGACAAGGTGGAGCGGGAAACCGCCGCCGCCGTGGTCGATGTGGTCGCCGAACTGGAACGCCGCATGGCTGGCACGGCCACCGGTGAACGCAAGCTGCCCTTCGGCCAGCCTCCCTCAACCGCTGCCACGGTCCTGCAACCGGAAGTGATCAAGCCATTGACCCAGCTCGAGACTGCCGCTGGTTCTCGCATCGCCCTGATCAAGGCGGATATCACGCGCCTGGCGGTCGACGCCATTGTAAACCCGGCCAGCCGCACGCTCGAAGGTGGCGGTGGTCTGGAAGGCCGCATTTTCGCCGCTGGTGGCCAGGATCTGATCGAGGAGTGCCACGGTCTCGGCGGTGTGGAGCGTGGTGAAGCCAAGATCACACCCGGTCACAAGCTACTCTGCCGTTTCGTCATCCATACGGCCGGTCCGGTGTGGAAAGGTGGTGACCAGAACGAACCGCAGATGCTGGCCTCCTGTTACCAGAACAGTTTGAAACTCGCGAAGGGTTACGGCCTCAAGAGCGTCGCCTTCCCCGCGATCAGCACCGGCAATTTCGGCTATCCCCTGGATCAAGCCACCCGCGTGGCCGTCCAGGAGATCGCCCGCTTCCTCATGGAAAACAAGGGCCTCGAGGTCGTTTACCTCGTGGGCTTTGGGGATGACGCGGTGGACGCGTTCAAGAAAGCTTTGCAGGAAATCACCGCCTGAAATCAGTTCGCTGACAGTTTTTCCGCCAAACAGCGCCGATAACTTCGGCGCTGTTTTCATTTATGATGGCGTTTGCGCTTGCCATGGCGGGCGTTGTCGCGAGCATCTGGGTTCTATGCAGGTCCAAGTAGCCGCCCTTTGTGATTCCGCCGCCGATTACGGTGGCAAGCTGTGCATGATCGGTGCCTTCGACACCATCGGTGTCCGCACTCTTCCGGCCACGCACCCTCATTGTTCCATCGCGTTGCGGATCGTGTTTCACGATCAAGACCAGGGGAAGCATCAGCTTCGCGTGACGATGATCGACGAGGACGGGCGCAATCTGTTGCCACGCCTGGAACCAAATCTCGAAGTCCGCATGGCCGACAACCTCTTCTTCGCCACGGTGAACATGGTCTTCAACCTGCAAGGGTTGAAGTTCGAGAAGGCCGGGCATTACTCCATCGACGTCAGCGTGGACGATAACATTGTGGCCCGCATCCCGCTGCAGATCGTGCAGATGGCGCAGGGGCAAGGGCAGCAGCCTCAGCAGTGATTTCACTCTCAAGAAAAAGAAAACCCCGCCAGCACACGCTGGCGGGGTTTCTTGTTTTTAGAACGGTTCGGAGCGCTTAGCTCTTCGGCACTTTGTTGATGGTGCCGTAGATTTCCTGGCGAACCAGTTCGCCATCCGCCGAATCCAAGTTGTAACGGATACGATACTGCATCACCGGCTTCACATCGGAGATCTCGAGGAAGACGGTTTTGTTGCCGTTGGAGAGCTTGATGCCGTTGATTTTCACATCTTCGCCCTTGAACGTGCTCTGGCCCTTGTCGCCCAACGTCTTGGTAGGATCGACTACGGAGTACATCTTGGAGCCGTAGTCCTGGCTCCAGCGGTAGTTCCACTGGTCCACGGCGTAGTTCTCCGGGTCTTTGGCCAGCATCGCATCGAGCGGGTTCGTGAACGTGAGCTCGATGCCATTCGGCTTCACATGCAGTTCCTTGGGCATGTTCACGGGCTTGCCCGTGTAACGCACGCGATGGAAAGCGCCTTCCCGGGCACCACTGGATTGCCACACGCGCAGACCCGCCATATAGAGCTGACCATCGAACGGACTGAAATGGCCGCGCATGATTCCGGAATCAAAGTTCAACGGGAAGCGGACGGCTGCGCCCTGTATTTGGCCATCCACTTTTTCATACATGACCTTGAAGAGAGAGCACTTGCCGTAGGAGGAGTGCAGGAGGTCGCCGCTGAACGGACCCCACTTCTCGCTAGTCACCCAGACCTGGCCACCGGAGGAATTGTCCATCTGGTGCGGGAGCCAGAAGAGCGGCTTGTCATGATCCGTCGGCGGAGGGCTGCGATGTGCGGTATGCACATGGCCGTAGAAGCCACCCGGCTCCACCCAGTTCACGCGGCTGGCGGGCACCCAGTTGCCTTCGTTATCGCTGGAGGTGAGCTGGTTCTGCGGGCCCACGCTCATGCCGTTCGGCGCGCGATGGCCGGTGGCCACGATCTCCAGCTTGGAGCCGTCCTTGCTCACGCGGTTCATGGTGCCGTGATGCGGGATCTTGGCGGGGCCGAGGTTGCCACCCTTAATGAAGTAGAAGTTTCCGGCCGTATCCGTCTCCAGATTCAGGCAGAACTCGTGGTAGTGGGACGTGATGCTGACGTCGTTGTTAAAATTCTCGTAGTAATCCGCCTCGCCGTCTTTGTTGTAATCATGGAAGCGGGTGATCTGGTCGCGGCCCAGCACATATACCTGGTCTTTCACGATCTTGAGACCCAGCGGTTGGAACAAGCCGGTGGCGTAACGCTTCCAAGTCAGTTTGCTTAAGCTGGCATCGATGCCGGAAACGATCCACACATCGCCACTGACGGAACAAAGGGCCACACGGCCATCGCTGAAGAAATCGAAACCGCTGCACCGGATCCAGGACTTCCACGGATTCTCTTCCGGCACGGTGATGGTGTCCGTGACGTACGGACCTTCCTCCTTGCCGAGCTTGCCTTGCGTGGTCACGGGCGTAGTCCAGCGCGCTGGGCCCGCTTTGGTCAGAGCTTTAACATCCGCGAGCTTGTCGGCGGCTTGCAAGGCGGACGCGGCGGCAGCAGCGTTCGCGCTGGCTCCGCTCCAGATGGACACTTTGAAGTCAGCCGCTTTGCCTGCCGGGAGACGCAACAGCACGCGGCCTTCGGGGCTGGCTTCCAGCTTGCCGGAGGAGTTGCCGCTCAGGGTCGCGATAATTGCCGCGCCACCATCTTTGGTGGTCAGAGTGAGCCGGTTTCCTTCCACCTTGGCGATGGTCTGGGGCGCATCGAAGAGGAACAGGACGTTTTCATTCTTCGTCGCTTCCAGGGAGAACGTGCGGGTGATGACGGTCTGGCCGTTGCTGAATTCCGCCGAGGGATGTTCCAGCACGCCCGCGCCGTTCACGAGATAAGAAAGCACGACCTTGTCGCCATTCAGATGCAGGCCGCGCCACTTGAGCCAATCATGGGGCATGGGACCAACGGGTTCGCCCTGGCCTTCATACTTCTCGCGGGGATCAACAAAGCTGCCCTTGGCATTCGCCCAACCGGGGATGCGTTGCGTGGCGAAAACAGTATTGCCGATCACTTCCGGAAAACCTTCCAGGCCATCACGCTTGACCGGGAGCTTGATGAACCCATCCGTCCACGCATACGCCATGCGCATGAGCTGGGTATCAAATGCGGC
>JAJNBN010000404.1 GCA_021156225.1 Verrucomicrobiota bacterium
CATCTTAAATCGCTTCATAGTATGTTCTCCTGTCCGCTTCCATACCCTCAAAAGAAGAGGGCCGGACTAAGGTCCGGCCCTTGCTTGATAAAATGATGGAGGCTCTTAACGACCTTCCGTAAGCCCCACGGGCATCCCGTTTTCCCAGCCTTTCGGGGCATTCCAAGGGCGGGCCGAGCGGTTCTCGGATTCCGCAGTGTTACAACCGGAGGCCACAGTCAGGACGGCCGTCAGCAGCAGTCCGGCGATGATTCTGTTAAACGTCAAATTTTTCATATCCGTCACTGGCACTACTATTGCACCAGAACGGTGTCGCCTTCAACTGCATCTTTCTTCTTCCAGGAAAGGATGATGTTGGCAACCGAGTAATCCGGTTCCACCGTGGAGATGCGCAGCTTGCCCACCATCTCGCCGTTACGGGTGATGACCATCTCACCGTCCACGAGCGCGCCCTGCTTGCCACCCACATTGATGATCACGAACTCATAGCGGGGATCCACCGAGATGATCTTGCCGGAAAGACCAGCGGGCAAACGCACCGGCGGAGCGATGAGCGAATTCTTGTCCAATTCACGCAGCTTGTTGACCAAGCCATTGACCCGCGTTTGCAGGACTTTGTTTTCGGCCGTGAAAACGTCGCGTTCTTTGGTCACCTTCGGCAGATCCTCACGAAGCTTCTCAATTTGTGCGATGGTCATCTTGAGCGCAAAGAAGCCTTCAGATTCTTTCACCACGCGAGCAACTTCGGCATTTGCTTTGGTGACCTCACCTTGACGTTGATTAGCCAGCGCCGTCGCATCTTCGGCTTCCTTGGTCTTGCCCGCCAGCGCGGTCTTGGTCGTCTCCAGTTCAGACTTGGTGGTCTCCAAGGTCTGCTTGGTTTCGTTAAGTTCCCCCTGCACACGGTTCTTAGCTGCCGTCTCCGCATTGAACTTCTGGAGGTTGTCCTTAGCTTCCTTCTCCGCCTTCTCGATGCGCGGTTTCACCATGAAGTGGCTGACAGCGATTGAACCACCGCCGGTGAGCAGTGCCAAAATAAGCAAAATTTTAATGGCCATGTGATGTGTAACGGATTACGAGCAGTGAAAATAAACAGAAGCAAAATGCCGTGTCAACGTCTGCCTCACGAATATTACTTACTTTCGCTCAAGGTTTTAGTCGGTTTACCAAGTTAGTCGTCCTCAATATAGCACCACCCACCCGCCTTTGGCCTCGGCCCAAGCCGTCGCCAAGCCCCAGACCGGCAGTCCTTCCCGCTTCTGGACCGCTCCCGTCGGCTTCCCATCTGGCCCAATGACCTGCCAGACCACGGAACCACCCTTCTGCCATCCCGTGCCCTCCGTCCAGATTAACAAGGTGCTGCCGTCTTTAGTTTGGACCGCTGCCGGATGCTTTCGTTTCACGTCACCTGGCGGAGAAAAGGTCTTGGTTCCATCCACACTGGTGAACTTCACCTGTCCATTCACCTCCCAACCGGCCCAGCCATCTCGTAACCAGGCGGAACTCATGGGGCATTGCCCGATTTTCCAGCTATCCTGCTGCACCGTGGTGAACGTCTGGCCTTGATCCTTCGACTTCAGCCAGACCAAGTCCCGGTCCAAGGCGCTGAACGCCGCCCGGAAAAGCACGTTCACCGCACCTTCACCATCCACAGCCAGGCGCAAGCCGCAACAGGCGCACGAACCGCTCTTGGGCGGACTGATCTCCCGTTCCGGCGCAAAGGTCTTCCCCCCGTCCGAGGATACCGCTAAAAAAGCCGCCCGATCCGTCTCCTTGCCCGGCTGTGCCGTTTTACTGGCATGCCACGCCACATATACTTGCCCGCCCTTACCGGCCGCTAGCGAGCCACCACCGTCCAGCACATAAGTGTTGCCCATCAGGTTGCGCTCCGGTTCAAACGCCGCGCTGTCCGCCAACTTCCGCGCATACAACAAAGGCGAACCCTGCCCCTGCTTGGGCATGGCGGTTTGGCTGCCATTCCAGAGGACATGCACCGTACCGTCCTCACCCACGCCCAATTGGGCGCCTCGGATCGTGCCGGCCGCCACCGCACTGCCCGGCTGCGTATTGATGCGTATTGTGGGCGCAAACTTCGTGTCCGTCGCTTTGCGGGATGTGTAAACCACCTCGCTCGCTCGGGCTTCACCGGTCAAATAGACCAGATGAACAGTCCCTGCCGCATCAACGAAGCTTTGCGGTTGCACCCCGCCCTCCGGCAATCGCTCCACTGTCACTTGCGATTCAGCCCGCAGCGGACACGCGGCCAACCCCAAGATCAGTAGGGCCAAAAAAATTCTGTATGCCGTATTTGAGTTCATAAGATTTGTCGGCTACTTACTTCAATCCTTGGATCAAAGGTGTAAGTTTGTCCCCCATCTCGTTTTCATCTGTGCCGGCCTGATATTTCAACAGGAACCACGTCTCCACATGTTCCACAGCAGCTCCCGGAGCGATCTTGGTCAAGGCACCCACGCTCTCCATCTCCAGCATATCGCCGTTGGTATAAAGCTCCGTGTTGCAGTTAAAATCAGGGTAGGTTGCCGCGGCATCAAAGGGCACGCGCTTGAAGAACAAGGCGGTCTTCCCCTGAAACGCCATCCAGCCGGGAGAATTGCGGATGCCGATCTTCTGGGCCTTCTTGTTCTCCGGATCGCACTGAAGCTGGATATACTTCGTGCCCCAAGTCCACCGGGGATCACGCATGTCCGTATAACCCCACAGTGCCATCGGGCGGGCGGGTAGCAGATCCTTGGAGGGCGGTTCTTGAGGAATGATGGCCCGACCGGGGCCTTGCATCACCGAAAGCGCCCAGGGAGCAGCTTCGATCGCCCACACGTTGTGGTTCCGCAACCGGTGCTTCACCTCCACGCGCGCTTGCTTGGGATCCATCCGGATCTCGATCTCCTTTTGCAGACCGGTCTTGGGCTCCGGTTTCTGCGTCAACTTCAGCACGCCGTCCTTCCAAACCACTTCCACCGGCTCGTTATCTGGTTGATATGTCCGCACCTTGTCCTCCGGAGCATGCCAGAAGCGATGCCCCCCATAGATATTCCACTGCGGCGCTCCTTTGGTGCCCGCCTGCTCAGGCCAGACCTTGAAGACATTCTCGCCTCCCGGCAGCGCCAGGCGCAAAACCCGCGGTCCTACATCCGCCGTTGCCACCAGTTCGATCGCGCCATTGCTCAGGCGGATAGAGTTCGGCCACCCGCCGAAGTTCACCTTTTCCATGGTCACTTCCGCCTGCACGGTTAAAGCTACCATCAAGCCGCCGATAATGCCTGTGAGTCGTTTCATTTGGGGAATTCAGTTGATGAACGACAACGTAAGGTGCGCCGAGAAACATTTCACGCTCCAAATTGTTCTTGCTGCCGAAGCGCCACGCAATCATTTAACCCATTGATTGATAGACTGTTACATTGATACCGATCGCCAACCAGCAACGAAAACCAGCGTCTTTCACGTCCCCCAGGGGAGAGACCCTAAGCAAAAAGGGCTATCCCGTGTCCGCCGTTAAAGATAATCTTTTCCCTTGCAGGTTCTTGGATAGGTGGCTTATAGATGCATCAGATTTGATGATTGATTGTCGAGTGATTCGTTTCATGTGTAACTACCAACCGGAGAGGGTGTCTTGAGTCGCCCTCCGTATTCTCGTAATTCTCCTCCTCCCTCCTACGTCCGGGTTGACGGTAAAATCCGTGCTCGCGAGGTCAGGGTAATTGGTCCTGATGGCAGCCAGATCGGCATCCTGTCTTTGGCAGATGCGATCAATTTGGCCCGCAAACATCAGTTGAACTTGGTCGAAGTGGCTGCGGCCGCGAATCCCCCGGTCTGCCGGATTGTGGATTTCGGCAAGTACCGCTACGAACAGTCCAAAAAGGAAAAGGAATCCAAGAAGCACCAGCACGCCAACAAGGTGAAGGAAGTGCAACTGAGTGCGAACATCGATCCCCATGACTTCTCCGTGAAGCTCCAGCACGCCGTGGAGTTCCTCTGCGAAGACATGAAGGTGAAGATTTCCCTGCGCTTCCGCGGTCGTGAGATGGCGCATCAGGAGTTCGGCTTCCGCGTCGTCCAGAAGTTCGTGGCGGATACCACGCCCTTTTCGCATCCGGACGCCCCGCCCAAGCTGACGGGCCGTTCCATCAACGTCATGCTCTCGCCCTTGCCGCGTAACAAGCGCGCCAAGAATCCATACGAGAAACCCGCGCCGCAGCTCTTGAAGCCGGACGAGGACCACTCGGATGCTGATGAGGCCGAGGATGAGCAGGATCGCCAGGCTGAAGTTTGATTTAACAGAAACGGGCGTCACGCAAGTGACGCCCGTTTTCTTTTGCCCCGAAGGGCTCTTAGAAACTGGTTCTTAAATCAATCCCCGCTTGCGCAGCATTGCTTCCATAGCCTTGTCCATCATCACCTCGGCCAGATCACGCGTCGTCTCATCCAACTGACGAACACTCTCCTTGAGCTTCAGCGGATCACCAAAACCCGTCGCCGGATCTTCCGTCAACAACACCGCTTCCACCTTTTGCAGCCCTTGTTCGATTTGGGCGAGATACTCGGCGGAAATATCCGCGCGGCATTCATCCAATCCCTTACGCGTGGCCGTTACCGTTTCCTGCGCACGCAACTTCGCCTCCACCCATTGCCGCGCGCGCATGTCTTCGAACGCATGCTCCACCGATTCCTCCACCATCTTCTGCACCGCCGCATCGTCCACATCCACGGCAGATTTCATTTCCACGATCTGTTGCTTGCCCGTGCGAATATCGCGAGCCAGGACATGCAGGATGCCGTTGGCATCAATCTCAAACTGCACCCCCACGCGCGGCACACCACGTGGAGCCGCATCGAATTCCACCGTGAATTTGCCCAAGGTCCAGTTGTCCTTAACCCGCTCGCGCTCGCCCTGCAGCACATGGATGAGCATGCTCGGCTGCTGATCCACCACAGTGGTGAACATCTCGCCCGCCTTCACCGGAATCGTCGAATTGCGCGGAATGATGACATTCATCAAACCACCAAACGTTTCCAGTCCCAAAGAAAGCGGCGTGACATCCAGCAACAAAACATTCTTGAATCCCCCGGAAAGAATCTCCGCCTGCACCGCCGCACCGAGCGCCACCGCTTCATCAGGAT
>JAJNBN010000405.1 GCA_021156225.1 Verrucomicrobiota bacterium
ACTACGGCAATGACCGTGTTGGCGGGAGTGCCCGCGACAACGAAACTGAGCCGATCGTCAGCGCCAATGGTCACTTCGCGCGAGGATCGTTGGGTGCCGTTCTCGAAAACACGTACTCGCCCCGTGCCCGCCGCCAGTGGGGTGAAAGTGCTGAAACTTCCTAGCGCCACCGAGTTTGTAAGCGTCGTCGCGACGCCTCCCGTCGGAGTAAAGGTGACGGAATACGGTCCAGTGGCCGGAATGGCGGCGAACGCTCGTGCCACGGGATTAACTATCGCTGTACCAACGGTTACCTGGACGGGGGCGCTGGTCACGACCTGGCCGCCGGGATTGGTATAGCTCACCCTGACGGTGGCGGTGCCATTCGACACACCCCGCGCGACATCCCCATTGAAGGACAGGATCGCTGTATTGGACGAAGTCCAGAAAGTGAAACCGGTCAGTTGCGACGTCACATCCGTGCCAGCTGCCGTTCGAGCCGTGAACTGCAATCGCCGTTGCGCTCCGACATTGAGCTGCTGGTTTGGAGCTATGACAAGGCTCGTGACCCGGTTGTCCGGTGTCGTACCGCCGTCATCGCCTCCGCCGCCGCAGCCGGCAAGTGAGAGCATTGTGATTACGATGAGACATAACGAGGCATAAATTTTCATCGGGAACCCCACACGTAGAGTTCTGAGTGAAATTCAGCGCCGGGGTTCCCGTTACTTAAACCTGCAGCGTCGTCTTAAAGTGCATCTTCGCGACGCGATGCAGGTTGTCGCGCCCATGTTGGGCTACAAACCGTTGTGCAGCGGGGATCACGTTGGTTGCGCCCTTGGGTAATTCGATCCCAAATTCCTCGCCCAGTGATTTGAGTCTCCGAAGGAACTCAGCCCTTGCGAGAACTGACGCGGCCGCCACGGCCAAATCGGCCTCAGCTCTGACCATCGAGCGAAACTCAACGCCCTTCCCTTTCTCGTAGAGCGCCTTCTTGACTACGGCTCCTCCTGCGGCGAATTGGTCCGAGATGACGAGCGAGCCGGGTTGCAGTTCGAGAACGTTCTCAATCGCTCGAGCGTGGCCCCAGGCGAGGAGCGTATTCAGGTTCCTGAACTTGGCGTAAAGCTCGTTGTACTTCGCGGGACCGATCGCGATAACCGAGTGCGGGCACGTAGCTTTGATTTTGCCTGCGAGACGAAGCGCGATTGGGTCGGTGAGCTTCTTTGAATCCCGGACACCCTCGAGCTCGGCCAAGTGCTCCGCTCCGACGTAGCAAGCGGCGATTACGAGTGGCCCGAAGTAATCGCCCTTGCCACTCTCGTCAACTCCAATCCGACCATCGCCCACGGGCGGCGAGTGTACCGCTCCGCCTAGGGGACCGTCTGGTCCCCTTAGCTTGCGAGCAACTCAGCCGGCGCGGCGACCGGGTGCAGTCGGAGCGACTCGTTGATCCTGCGGATCTCGTCGATCGGCAGCTTCGGCTTGCGGTCGTACGTCAACAATCCGTTTGCTTCCTGCTCAACGTCAGTGAGCTGCGTGTAGCAGAAGCCGGACACGAAGTGCAGAGACGCAATGCCGTGCATCAGCTCTTGATACTTCGCCAGCAACTCCGCCGGATCACTGACGGATCCGTACGAGTTGTACAGCACGTCCCATTGATCCTTAGGAAGCCAGTACGGCTTAATCAAGAAGCCGCCCACCTCCGTGAGCATCACCGGCTGGCCTCGATAGACGGCTCCGTCGGCGAACGTCACCTTGCCATCCCACCAGGAAAGCTCGGGGAGTGGACCTCCCTTGGCCGTCTCTTGGTATTTCTCCATCATCTCCGCTCCGGTGGCGGTGTAGTCGTGGATGGTGCAGATGTCCGTGACATCAGTGTGCTCCCAGCCATCGTTGTCGATGACCGGACGATAAGGATCGAGGAAGCGCGTCAGACTCACCGCGCGCTCCACAAACGCGTATTGCGCCGCATGTCCCTTTGCGATCTCGGGCACGCCCCAACTCTCGTTGAGCGGCACCCACGTGACCAGGCTCGGGTGGTTGTAGTCGCGCTGAACGACTCGGCGCCACTCGGCGAGGAAGGTCTCCTCAGCCTCGGGGGACCATGCTCGAGCATTGGCCATCTCGCCCCAGACCAACAGTCCGAGCTTGTCGCACCAGTAGAGCCAACGAGGGTCTTCCACCTTTTGATGCTTGCGCGATCCGTTGAAGCCCATCGCTTTCGTGATCTCCACGTCGTAGCGCAGAGCCTCGTCGGTGGGGGCGGTGAGGAAGCCTTCCGGCCAGTAGCCCTGGTCCAGAACCATCTTCATATAGATGGGCTTGCCATTCAGCAGGAACTCGCCGTTTCGGAGTTCGACACTTCGCATGCCTGCGTAGGATCGAACTTCGTCGATGACTTCACCGTTCTGCTTCAGGCGTACGACGATGTCGTATAGGTTCGGCGTCTCGGGCGACCAAAGCTTGGGGTTCTCCGCGCGGAGCTTCACTTGGGCGGCGGCGTTGCTCGTCTCCTTGCGAACGCTGCTCACAACTTCGTCTCCGTCCATCAGGTCAAGCTCGATGGTCCAGTTGGAAGCCGGCGCGTGCAAGTAGACGCGGACTCTAAACAGCTCGTCTTCGAGGTCCGGCGTGATTCGCAGGCTCTCGACGCGGCACTGCGGCACCGCTTCTAGCCAGACCGTCTGCCAAATGCCGCTCGTGCAGAAGTAATCGATGCCGTGGGGCATGCCGTTCCAGGCCTGCTTTCCTCGTGGCTGCGTCAGATCCTGCCGGTCCTCGACGCGAACGACGATTCGGTTGTCGCCCTCGTTCAGGTAGGGACCGATATCGAAGGAGAACGGCACGTGGCCGCCTCGGTTTCCACCGACGAGCTTGCCATTCACCCAGACTGTGCTGGCGTAGTCCACCGCACCGAAGTGCAGAAGAATGTCCATGCCTCGCCACTCGGGCTTGAATTCGACCGTTCGCGCATACCAGATGACCTCGTGGATGTCCTTCTCGTTAATGCCGGAGGCTTCCGACTGATAAGGAAAGGGCACGATGATCTCTCGCGGGAGGCTGCGGCCATCAAACCAGCCGTCACCCAAGCCGACGTCTCCGCCGTCGAAGGCAAACTCCCACGCTCCGTTCAGGTTCTGCCAGTGCGGCCGCACGAACTGCGGTCGCGGATACTCTGGTCTCGGAATACTTCTTAGTGACATATCGGTTTGCTCTTTCGAGCGACTCCTGAAGGTTTTAATGCTTTAAACGCCCGAAACGACTCCTGTTTCGTGGTAATTGCGTTGCGAATCACAATTCGTAGGCCGGTGGCAGTTTAGATTCAAAACCTGCAAAACGACGTACACGAAAAGCGTTCGCTAAACACCAATAATTGCGCTGGCTGACGCAAATGTTCATGCGCGACCGTGTCTGTCGTTTTTGATGATTTATGTGCCTGAACTAACCCAATAGCACGGTAAAGCGAGAGCAAAAGTCCGACATTAGCTGGAACACTGTTGCAGGGGTCGTCGTCATAGCTGCGGGAGCACGAACGGGCCGAATTCCCTTCTGGAACGCCGCGACGCAAGTCCGCCGGCGCAGGCCTTTTCCGCAAGTCTTTTGCTGCTTCCAAAATCTGTTCGGGGGAAAAGATTATTGGAAACGATTACTTTGCAGTCCACACCTCAGTCGACCAAAACGGCTCTTTTAGGTAAGGACGATTCTTTTGGCATATTAGTGTTCAGCCATTTGCGCTGGAGTTTTGTTTGGCAGAGACCCCAGCAGTTTCTGTCCAGGTTTGCAGCCAAGCACCCTGTTTTGTTCGTTGAAGAGCCGGATTTCCGGCTGGAAGAGGGTGCCGAGCCGATTCTCGTAATCGAGAACGCAGGCAAGAACGTTACGACGGCGACAGTGGCGTTCCCGGCAGTAATGCGGGGACGACCCGAAGTCGCGGAGATTCTGCGGGAGTACACGCGCCAGGCAATCGAGACAGTCAACGGTGAGGGCCAGTTTGACAATCCGCTGCTTTGGTATTACAGCCCGATGGAGGCCGCGTGGTCTCTCGGCCACTTCCCTGGCCGCGGCGTGGTGTACGACTGCATGGATGAGCTTTCGCAGTTCCGCGGCGCGCCTCCAGAACTGATCGAGAATGAAAAGTGGCTTATGGAGCAGGCGGATATCGTCTTCACCGGCGGCTACGAGCTCTGGATGAAGAAGTCGGCGCAGCACAAGAACGTGCACTTCTTCGGTTGCGGCGTGGAGTACGACCACTTCTCCAAGGCGCAGAACGATATGACTCCGATTCCAGATCGGAAGAGCGTCG
>JAJNBN010000406.1 GCA_021156225.1 Verrucomicrobiota bacterium
TTCACTCTTCAGTCAGACGGCACCTATCTCGCCAGCGGTACCAATCCCGTCAAAGACACTTATGTTGTCACCGCTCCTGTCGCGGCAGGCCAGTTCAGCGGCATCCTGCTTGAAGCCTTCCCCGACGCCAGTCTGCCGGAAAAGAGTTTGGGTCGTGCGCCTAACGGCAACTATGTCCTGACCAAAGTGGAAGCCGAGATCACCGCTACGAACCTCGCGAAACCGATCAAGGTTTCTTTCACCAAAGCCGAGGCGGATTACTCGCAAAAAGATTGGGGAGTCGAAACCGTAGTCTTCACTCCGGCGGCAGCGGCGACCTACAAGAAGGAAAAGAATAATCGCGGCACGGGTTGGGCCGTGGATGGCCCGCTGAAGAAAGAACCACGCCGGGCCATGTTCATTGCCGATAAATCCGTGATCGTCCCCGCTAATGCCACGCTCACCATTCGGCTGAAGCAAGAAACACTGAACAATTACAACATCGGCCGCTTCCGCCTTTCGATGACGGACCAGCCTCCTGCGATGGTGAAGCTGGATGGCTCTAGTGGAGTTCCCACCGCAGTTAAAAAAGCCCTCGCTGTCGCATCCGAGAAGCGTAGTGCCGCCCAGCGCACTGAAGTGGAAAAATACTTCCGCACAAATGTGGACAGTCCCGTGAAACGCGCCGATGCCGCGCTGGCTGCAGCAAACAAGGCGGCCAAGGATTACGCCGAGAAATTGCCGACCGTGATGGTCATGAAAGAACTGGCCAAGCCGCGTGAGGCGTTCGTGCTTAAGCGCGGCGAGTATGACAAGAAGGGCGACCAGGTCTTCCCTGCCCTGCCCGCCATGCTTCCGCCCATGCCTGCGGGCGCACCCAGCAATCGCCTTGGCCTCGCCAAGTGGCTCGTAGATCCCTCGCATCCTTTGACCTCCCGCGTGTGGGTGAATCGCCAGTGGGAACGTTTCTTCGGCACAGGCATCGTGAAGACGAGCGAGAACTTCGGCATGCAATCCGATCCGCCGAGTCATCCCGAATTGCTCGATTGGCTCGCCACCGAATTTGTGCGCCTGGGCTGGGACATGAAGGCGTTGCAAAAACTCATCGTGATGAGCGCCACCTACCGGCAATCGTCCCACGTCACTCCCGCTTTGCAGGAGCGCGATCCGGAGAATCGCTTGCTCGCCCGTGGTCCCCGCTTCCGCCTGCCCGCCGAGCTCATCCGCGATCAAGCCTTGGCCGCCAGTGGATTGCTCGTGGAAAAACTAGGTGGTCCCAGCGTGCGACCCTACATGCCAGATGGCATTTGGGATGAGACCAGCAAGTATGGCGACCTGCGCGGCTACAAATCGGATAAAGGCGATGGCCTTTATCGCCGTACTCTCTACACCATCTGGAAACGGACGGCCGCACCGCCAACCATGCTGATGTTCGATTCGCCTTCGCGCGAGATCTGTTCCGTGAAACGCGCCCGCACGAACACGCCCTTGCAAGCCTTAGCCTTGCTCAATGAGGTCACCTATGTGGAAGCCGCGCGCAAACTTGCCGAACGCATGCTGACGGAAGGCGGCGCTACGCCGACGGACCGCATCAACTGGGCCTTCCGCCGTGTCACCAGTCGCACACCAGACGCCGCCGATTTGAAAGTGTTGGCCGATGGTCTGGAAAAACGTCTCACCCGTTTCCGCTCGGATAAAGACGCCGCCACCAAGCTCATCTCGCAAGGTGAATCCAAACCGGATGCCAAACTGGACCCGGCCGAGCTCGCCGCCTACACCCTGACGGCCAATGTGCTGCTGAATCTTGATGAAGTCGTGACCAAGGAATGATGCCATGAACTGCAATGACCGCCAATTCTTCGGCCTCGATCACGCCGCGCAGATGGCGCTAACGCGCCGCACTTTCTTGTCGCGCTCAGCCGCCGGACTGGGCCTCGCCGCGCTCGGCTCGCTCTTGGACAACCGCCTCTTTGCGGCTGGCTCATCTGCCACCAGCACACTGCCCGGCTGGCCGCATTTCCCCGTCAAGGCCAAGCGCGTGATCTATCTCTTCCAGTCAGGCGCCCCCTCGCAGATGGACCTGTTCGACCCCAAGCCCATGCTTGCCGAGAAGCGTGGCCAAGAATTGCCGGAATCCATCCGCCAAGGCCAACGGTTGACGACCATGACCTCGGGGCAAAAGAATTTTCCGGTGGCACCGAGCATCTTTAAATTCGCCCAGCACGGAAACAGTGGCGCGTGGATCAGTGAGCTGATGCCGCATCTCTCATCCATCGCGGATGACGTGTGCTTCATCAAATCGATGCACACCGACGCGATCAACCACGATCCCGCCATCACCTTCTTCCAGACCGGACGGCAACTGGCCGGTTTCCCCAGCATGGGCTCCTGGCTCAGCTACGGCCTGGGTAGCGAGTGCAAAGACCTGCCCGCCTACGTGGTGCTCACGTCATTCGGCACGGGGCGCAAGGATGACCAGCCGCTCTATGATCGCCTGTGGAGCAGCGGCTTCCTTCCAACTCATCACGCAGGTGTGAAGTTCCGCAACACGGGTGACCCCGTGCTTTATCTCTCGAATCCACCGGGCGTAGACCGCGCCACTCGTCGTGAAACTTTGGATGAGTTAAACACGCTCAACCGCCGTCGGCATAATTCCATCGGCGATCCGGAAATCCAGACGCGCATCGCGCAATACGAGATGGCCTTCCGTATGCAGGCCAGCGTTCCTGACCTCACGGACATCTCGAAGGAACCCGCGAGCATCTTGGAGATGTATGGTCCCAATGTGAAGACGCCCGGCACCTATGCGGCGAATTGTTTGCTGGCGCGGCGCTTGGCCGAGCGCGATGTGCGCTTCGTCCAGCTCTTCCACATGGGCTGGGATCACCACGGCGGTTTGCCCGCCGCCATCAAAGGCCAGTGCAGCGATACCGATCAACCGACTACCGCGCTCATCAAAGACCTCAAGCAACGCGGTCTGCTTGATGACACGCTCATCGTCTGGGGTGGAGAATTCGGCCGCACCATTTACTCCCAAGGCACCTTGACGGAAACCAACTACGGCCGCGATCATCATCCCCGCTGCTTCACCGTTTTCATGGCGGGTGGCGGCATCAAGCCCGGCGTCTCCCTCGGCGAGACGGACGACTACAGCTACAACATCGTGCGCGACCCTGTCAGCATCTACGATCTCCACGCCACCATGCTCCGCCTGATGGGCATCGATCACAACCGCCTCAGCTACAAGTTCCAAGGTCTCGACGCCAAGCTTACGGGTGTGGAAGGTGCACAAGTGATCAAGTCCGTGATCGCCTGACAGAAACCGAAGCTGGAGCCAAACCCCTCACGCGTGTTGCTTCGAGCGCAGACCTATAACCGTTTCTTCGCAAAAGCACGCCCTGAACCCGTCTTCAGATAGCGTTCAAAATCTAACGCCTATTCCCGGTCAGTAACGCCACAGCCGTCTTGATTCTCCAAGGACGATACTTAGCCGTATGCGAAACACTTCCCTCATTATGCTTGAGAAGTCTTCCCTTCAAATCCTCAGTAAATCCCACCTAGAAGTGTTCCTCCCCGTCCTCGCTTTCCAGCAAGTAAACATAGTAAAAATTCATGGATTCGTTCCTTGGATTAGACCCTCGATGCTTGCTGGCGTGCCGAGCCAAAGCATCATGCGACGGCTGGCGTGCCAAGCCGAAGCTCGAAGCCATTTTCACGACGCTTGTGAAATCAGCCCGACTGCGCCGAAAGGGCTGCGTCGCGGCAGCCTCGCTCTCGCATTGCTTCGAGCGAAGGCTGGTGGAGGCGGCGGGAGTTGAATTCATAAATTGAGGGCCGGGAAATTTGCGCGTTGGCGCAGGAGGATGCAGCAAACCCGCATGAACATTCATTGCAATCAAGGTCGGCCGGCAACGGGTCCACCGACCTCTGGACGCAAGGTTATGCACCGAAACGCGGCTCGCGTGTCCTGTCCTGTCCCGTCAAACCCCCACCGGGCGGGGGGGGTGTCATCTGCGGCATGGGGGGCACCAGATATGATGGGTCTGGCTCGGAAATTTTTGAGGCCAATGGCGCGGATGAATCGGGTTTCCCTGCCCGAGGCAAGCTGCTATCTAGAAACCAGAATGGATGGCCTAGAATTGAAACCGGCGTTGGCTGAACTGGCTGCGAGCGGGGTTTATGTAGGAACCTCCTCGTGGAAATATGCCGGGTGGATCGGGCAGCTCTATGATGAGCAGCGGTATGTGTATCGGGGGAAGTTTGCGGAATCGCGGTTTGAGCGGAATTGCCTGGCGGAGTAT
>JAJNBN010000014.1 GCA_021156225.1 Verrucomicrobiota bacterium
CACCATCCTGCGCCGTCTGCCGGCCGAGGTGGCCATGGATGCGATCACGATGGCGACGGCTTCGAGCCGGGATATCTCCACCTTTGCCGGTAATATCGAGAAGCGGGCCATCGGACCTCTGGCTGCCATCGGCACCCGCAAGGGCTTGAGCAGCTATTCACTGACGACCTTCGGCAAACCGGCGCGGTTGACGAATTGCGATTGCGAACGCACGGCCGATCCGACGCTGCTGCAAACGTTGTTCACGCGGAACGATCCGGAGTTGCTCGAGAAGCTGGAGAGCAAGGACAAGTTCGGTGCGTGGATCACGGAGCTGCGCAACCAGAACGCCGGACCGGAGGTGACGAAAGCTGCCGACGAGCTGCGCAAGACCCGGGCAACCCGGGAGAACTTGAAGAAGCGCCGCCAGATGCATCTCGAAAAAGGCACCGCGACGGAAGTGCAACTCAAGCAGGTGGAGGCACAGATCGCCGCGACGGAAGAGAAAGAGAAGCAACTGGTGGTGACGGCGAAACCGCCTGCCATCAATCAAGATGAGGTCATCACGGAGATTTATTTGCGCACAGTCAGCCGTTTCCCGACGACGGCAGAAATGAAGCTGGCCAAGGAGGACTTGGCAGCGGCGAAAGACCCGGTGGATGGCGTGCGCGACGTCCTGTGGGCGATGCTGAATTCCCGCGAATTTTTGGTGAATCACTAAAACGTAAATCTTATGGCAAACCATTCTTACTGCGATGGCGTCAACCGCCGCGACTTCCTGCGGGTGGGTGCACTGGCCGGCATCGGCCTGAGCCTGCCGAATTTCCTGCAACTTCAAGCGCAGGGCGGCGTGGCTTCGTCGAAGGGCAAAGCGGCCATCTACGTGCGTCTCTCGGGCGGACCGAGCCACATGGATACGTTTGATCTCAAGCCGAACGCGCCCGATACGCATCGCGGCGAGTTCAAGGAGATCGCCACGAATGTGCCGGGCGTGCGCATCAGCGAGCATTTGCCGAAGCTGGCGCAGTGCGCGGACAAGTACACCATCTTGCGCGGCGTCAGTCACACGCTCGCCGCTCACGAACTGGGCAGTTCCTACATGATGACGGGCAACCGTCCGATCGCCTCGCTGCGGTATCCTTCTTACGGCGCGGTGGTCGCCCGCGAGATGAACGCGCCCGAGTATCTGCCGCCGTTCGTCGCCATTCCGAGCCAGGGCAATTATGCCACGGGCTTCATGGGGCCGGAATTTGGGCCATTTGAGACAGGTTCCGCGCCAGTGGCGGGGCGTGCGCTTGAAGTGCGTGGGTTGGCCTTGCGCAATGGCGTGACGCTGGAAGACGTCGATCGCCGCCAGAATTTGGTGAAGCGTTATGACACGGCCTTCGGTGATTACGCCAAGGACGACAAGCTGCTCGCGGGCATGGACCAGTTCGGCCAGAAAGCTTACGAGATGATGCGCTCCGAGAAATCGCGCGAGGCGTTTGATCTGCGCAAGGAATCGGAGAACGTTACGAAGCTCTTCGGGACGGACTCTTTCTCCCAGAGCTGCCTGCTCGCGACGCGTCTGGTAGAATCGGGCGTGCGGTTCGTCACCGTCACCTTGGGCGGTTGGGATACGCATGATCAAAATTTCGCGAAATTGAAGGATAAGAATCTGCCGACATTGGATGCGGGCCTGTCGGGATTGTTCCTCACGCTCGCGGCGAAGGGTTTGCTGGATACGACCTCGGTGTTCGTGACCGGCGAGTTCGGTCGCACGCCGAAGATCAATGATCGCGCCGGTCGTGATCACTATCCGCGCGCGATGTTCTGTCTGCTGGCCGGTGGCGGCATCCAGGGCGGACGCGTGATCGGTGAATCTGATGCGAAGGGCGAAGGCCCGAAGGACAAGGCCATCACACCGGATGACGTGGCGGCGACGTACTACCACTCGCTCGGTATCAATCCGACGAAGGAATACAACACGCCCAGCGGCCGTCCCGTGATGATCGTGCGCAACGGCAAGGTGATGAACGAGTTGTTCGCCTGAGCGGAGAAGAATTCAAATCACCCCGGCATGGCGCGAGCGATGCCGGGGTTTTGCTTTTGGCGCCGTCGCAGCTATGAGCTACGTGCCTTTTTTATCTGCAAGCACAATCCAAAAAGCATGGATGATGCCGGGCAACCAGAAACAAATGGAGAGGGCGATGTTGATCCAGAGGTGCAGCGTTGCTCCAACCTGCAAGGCAACCGCCACGGGTGGGAAGAAAATACAGAGGATCAGTTTGACGATTTTCATTTTTTGAGGAGTTAAAGAACAGGTTCGTGCCAGCCTGAAATATTCAGCCGGTTTTAATTTATGGTGTCTCACTGTTCAAAGCAATCCATGAGGCGCGTGGAAAATCGTCCGTAGACAAGCGGTGAAATCTCCCTCGACACGGCGTGCAGGTTTCCCACACTGCCGTTGCTGGAGATACCGCAACACGACTCCGGCGTAACACCTGTGGAACGCAACGCCAGCAGTTCATCCACCCCGGCTTTTCCGCCGGGTATTGGGAATATCTTTTCCTTCGCGGCTTTCAATGCCCTGTCGTTCCAGATTGTGCTGGCCAGCCCGATGATCCTTTATGCGAAGACGCTGGATGCCAGCGCCACCGTGCTCGGGATCATCGCGGGCATGATGCCGCTGCTAGTCATCTTTCAGATTCCTGCAGCCAAGCATGTTACCAGCGTGGGTTATAAGAAATTCGTGCTGGGCGGCTGGTCTATCCGCGTCGTGTTCATCTTCCTGATGGCGCTGGTGCCCTTGACGGAGATTTTCTTGAGCAAAGAATCGCGCCTTTCGCTGATGCTCTTCCTGCTGTTCTTTTTCAATCTGTCACGGGGCATCTCCAGTTGCGGTTGGCTGCCATGGATCACCGCGCTGATCCCGGCTGAGATCCGGGGCAAGTATCTGGCGCGCGAGGCCAGCATGGTGAACATCGCCAGCTTCATCACCATGATCATCGCGGCGGCGACCTTGGGTGGGAATCCACAAGGCTGGCAATTCGCCGCCATCATCGCCTTCAGCGCCGTTATGGGAGCGATCAGCCTGATCTTTCTCAAGCGCATTCCGGAAGTCAGCACCCCGGCGCAGATATCCAGTTCCAACACGCCTGTGCCCTGGAAGGAGATCTCCAATTACCCGCCTTTCCGGAAATTGCTGCGCATGACGGTGGTCTGGTCCTTTGCCTATGGCGGCATGGGCACTTTTCCCATCGCTTATCTGAAAGTTATGGTCGGTATTCCGGAGGGGAAGATTCTTTTCATGACGGCGGCCATGTTCGTCGGAGGTCTATGCAGCTTGTGGCTGCTGGGAGCGCGGTTGGATCGTTTGGGGAGCAAGCCCGCCTTGGCCTTGGGACATCTGCTGTTCCTGCTGATCTTGACCGGCTGGTTCCTGTTGGCGACCAGCCTGCTGGCCTTCTCCATTCCCGTCGTCTTGTTTCTGATGTTTCTTACGGGCATGAGCGCCTCCATCATCGGTATGGCGACGACCCGGTTGGCCATGGCCGTGGTGCCGGAGATGGGCCGCTCCCACTTCTTCGCGCTCTATTCCGTAGCCGGCAGTTTATCGCTGGGCATTGCACCTGTCGTTTGGGGCGTGTTCATTGATGCCCTGCAGAGTTCGGAGACGATCTGGCACGGCATGGATATGAACCGTTATACTTGGTTCTTCGTGGCCGTCTTTGTGACCTTTCTGTTTTCGCTCAATCGTTGTCACAAATTAGAGGAACCCGCTGCGAGCAGCATGGAAGTTTTGCTGAAGGATATTGGCTAAGAGCGCGCCCATCCACACGAGGAGATAGGTCTGCGCGGGCAACCAGCTCTGCGGTTGGCTGTCATCCAAGCCGAACACATAGTTCACGTTGACTGGGATTTTCGGGTCGGACAGTTGTGCGCCAGCGGGCGGCAGGAAGTAATAACCCACGAGGCAGAGCATCCACGCCATGATGGTCCAGTTCAGAAAGGCGCGGCGATCATAGCCCAGCTTCGCCACCAGATAGAGCAGCAGGAACGGCAGCCAGCCGTGGAAGAGCGAGAGTCCGCGCAGGAATAGGGACCTGTTCTCATCGAACATATACGCCGTCATCCCGGTGAACTTCACGCCAGTGAGCTGGATGACGAAATCAATCACCCACAACGCCTGCGGAATCAGGATGCCTACGGCGGGCATGGAGATAAGTAGCTTGTTCTCCGTCCAGATGCCGATGAGCGTCAGGAACAGCGCGACATCACAGAAATAGAGGACGTTTGTGGGGCCGTAGTGATACCAGTAAACCGGTATCAGCACGGCCATGAAGATGGTGTAGGCGATCTTGAGCCAGAGCGGGATACGCTTTGCAGAGGTGAGCGGAACCTTAGTTCTGAACAACGATTCCTTGGTGTTCGTTTGCATGTTTACGTCGGGTTTGAACTTCGACGCAAACAACTACCCGCAAACGGTGCAGAACCGTTAATTGATAAAACAAACAGCTACATTGAAGAAACCGATGGAGGGTCGGATAACCGCGTGTCTTATGCCTAAGATAGGTTCAAGGGCATGAGATGTTCTCCCTCTCCTCTAACGAGGAGAGGGCCGGGGAGAGGAGTGAGACTGCCTGAAGCGTTCGCAAAAATCAGCCCTCACGCCAACCATTCCTTCAACACCTTCAGATCCTTCTTCATGTGCCCCATCATCGTTTTCTGGTCGCCCATCTCATACTCATGATGTTGGGAGATTGGACCGTTGTAAGTCGTCTTTTTGAGATTATCGAAGAATATCTTGCTCACCAGTCCCTCGCCCAAGGGAGCCCATTCGGTCTTCGCGCCCTTGGCATCTTTTTTCCAGTTGAAGTCTTTGACGAACACGGCGGTGTAGAATGGCTCCATCAACTTCGCCTCGATAGGCCAGGACAAGCCGCCTTCGATGGTCGCGTGGCCGATGTCGAAGCACATGCCCATGTGTTTCGGATCTAGATCCTTGATCATGCTGTAAACATCCCAGATGGGAGCGCCCACATAATCACGGCCGGAATGATTCTGGAACCCCGCTTGCAGACCAAGCGCCTTGCAGGCATCCGCGATGTCCTTCAACTGTGCCCCGATCTCTTTCAACTGGTCTGCAGGGTTCTTGTCCTTCGCATATTTCCAGAATCCCAAGCGGATGCGCTTGATGCCCAGCTTGGAGGCTGCGCGCAGGACGGTTTCCGCGTGGGGCGTCTGCATCGAGGTGATGGCCGTCGTCAGGATGTAGAGGTCCAGCTTCTGCTTGCGCATCACTTCGGCGAACTTCGGTAATTCATCGGCTGCCTTCTCAGGCTCAATCTGGCCTTTGGGCCGCACCGGACATTCGATGCCGTCCCAGCCCACCTCAGTCACGAAATCCGCCGTCTGTTGCGCGTTCAACTGCTGGAAGGGTTTCGAGAACGCGATGATGGGATACTTACCTTTGGTCGGGGTTTGCGCTCCCGTCAGACCGGCACCAGCGCTGAGCGCAGCGGCTGCCATGGCGGATTGAAACAAAAACTCACGACGCGAAAGAGGTGATTGCGGGCGGATCATGGGAACAAGATTGGCGAGGCGTGGAATAAATTCAATGCTGCTTTCATCGTAGTGATTTCCTTGAAGGATTTGCTGGCGGTTTGGAGGATGATTTTTTAGCCTCAGCCATGCGCCTTTACTTCCTCCGACATGCCGATGCCTTGCCGGGCGCGGATGACGCGGTGCGGCCGCTGTCTAAATTGGGCCAGCGTCAGTCCAAGGCCGTCGCCGATCTGTTGGTGAATGCCGGGATCGTCTTTGATGCTGCTTATACCAGTCCTCTCGTGCGCGCGCGGGAAACGGCGGAGATCGTCCTGCCGGTGACAAACCGGGATAAACGCCTCATTCTGGAACTCACCGACGCTTTGCTGAACGAAGAAAGAAACTTCCTGGGCTGGCTCAAACAGATACCGGACGGAAAGAACATCCTGCTCGTAGGTCATAATCCTTCCATTTCCAATCACATCAGCCGTCTCCTCAAATGGCCGGCAAACAGCACCTTTGACATGTCCAAAGGGATGCTGTGCAGCCTGCGCACTGACGATCGAGAGACCTACACTCTGAAGCTGCTCATCGGCCCGAAGCTGATGGGTGTGAAGTAACACCCGTAGCCGCCGAGGTAACGAGGCGGAACTAACTTTCCTCACTTCGGCATGAGCCCCAACAATTCCAAACTCGTCCTGCCCGCCTGTGCCGTAGCGTCGAGTTTCTTTGCGGTTGCGATCCTCCGTTATTCGATGGGCATGTTCTTCGCAGCGTTAGGGAAACAAACGGATGTGTTGCCCAATATCGTCAGATTCGCCTGGGGCATTCATGACTATCGCTGGCTAGTTCTGATTTTAGGAACGGTCGGTCTGATTGTCGCCTGTCGCCGGTCCAAGACCGAGGCCCAGGCAAACCTCATTAGCGGCTTCTACATGCTCGGCTGGTTCGCCCTCTGTTTCTTCGTCCAGTTCTGTCTGATCTACGGGTTGAATACTCGCTGAAAAGAAAAACGCCGAAGACCTTGCGGCCTTCGGCGTTGCTTGAAATCGGTTGATCTTAGTGGCCGAGGATGTAGGAGAACATCAGCGGCGCGACGATTGTCGCGTCGGATTCGATGATGTACTTCGGCGTATCGACGCCCAATTTGCCCCACGTGATTTTCTCATTCGGCACGGCGCCGGAGTAGGAGCCGTAGCTCGTGGTGGAATCGCTGATCTGGCAGAAGTAACCCCAGAGCGGCACATTTGTACGGCGCAAGTCCTGATGGAGCATCGGGACGACGCAGATCGGGAAATCACCGGCGATACCGCCACCGATCTGGAAGAAGCCGATGCTGCCGCCTTTGCCGATCTTCTTGGAATTCTTCGTGTACCATTCTGCGAGTTCCATCATGTACTCGATGCCCGTGCGGACGGTGTGCACCTTCTTCACATCACCGCTGATGACGTGGCCGGCATACATGTTGCCCAGCGTGGCGTCTTCCCAGCCGGGGACGAACATCGGCAGGTTCTTCTCGCACGCGGCGAGGAGCCAGGAGTTCTTCGGGTCGATCTGGTAGGA
Organism: Verrucomicrobiota bacterium; assembly: GCA_021156225.1. Lineage (GTDB taxonomy): Bacteria > Verrucomicrobiota > Verrucomicrobiia > Limisphaerales > JAEYXS01 > JAEYXS01. The sequence goes on from JAJNBN010000014.1 coordinate 7,069, forward strand.
CTTCTTGAGCTTGCCGGTGCGGAGCACCTTGTACATGAACTCGTGCGGGAAATAGCGTTCGCCCTTCTGATCGGCGGCCACCCATTCCGCGAGCACTTCGTTCTCGATGCGGCGCATGGCTTCCATCTCCGGGATGCACGTGTCCGTCACGCGGTTCATGTGCTTCTTCAGGAGCTTGACCTCGTCCTTCGGGGTGAGGTCGCGGTAGTTCGGCACGCGTTCGTAGAAATCATGGGCCACGAGATTGAAGATATCTTCCTCGAGGTTCGCACCGGTGCAGCAGATGGCATGGACCTTGTCCTTGCGGATCATCTCGGCGAGCGAGATGCCCAGCTCGGCGGTGGACATGGCGCCCGCGAGTGTGACGAACATCTTGCCACCCGCATCCAGGTGCGCTTCGTAGCCTTCGGCGGCATCCACCAACGCGGCGGCGTTGAAGTGCCGGTAATTATGCTTAATGAACTTACTGATCGGACCCTTTTTCTTCATGCGGCGAATTCTATGGGGCGAAAGATGAAATGCAACAGGGGAGAAGTCAGAAAGGGATTTTTCTCTCTGGCTCAGAAAGCAAACAAGCTGCCATCATTGAAAAAAGGATAGGTGGCCTTTGCTTCCTGAAATTTTCGTTGGAAACCTACAGAATCGGTTCATCTGGTTTGTTGTCAAATGTGTATATCAGGCGACCGTCTTCGCTTCTCTTGGTGAAATAGCCGGGGCGTTCCCCGAAAAGTTTGTTTTGTAGAGGTTCAAAAAACCAAACACTGAGAAAAACTGCGATTAATGTGAGGACAAACACTGTAAAAGCGATTGGTTCGGGTGGTTGCGTCCACACCATGGCTCTGACCGCTTCATATTTGTAGCTGGAATAGGCAAATACTGCCGTTCCTGTAGCGGTCAAAAAAAGTGCAAACACAGTGCTCCAGACGAAGGCTTCGCCTACGGCATTTGTCATAGATTCACGTTTTGCTTTTCTACGTGCCCTAAGCCGAATTGGTGTTGTGACAAGCATTAAAACCAAAGTAAGCAATCCGAATACTAATCCCAGTATGCATAGACAGCCTATGATGGCTAAAATACTTTGGACGGAACGATTTAGAGCGCCTGCAGTGACTGCCAAGATCGAAAAACGTGCTGCTGCAAATGTTAGTTTGAAATCTATTCTTGCCAAAGGCCATCGACGGACATGCCTTGGCATCATAGCGAATTCAATGATCCAACGCGCCGTTAAGTAAATAAGACCCAATCCCAGCAAAAGAGGAATCGAAGCGTTCTTGAGATTAATGCTAAGTCCTGCGGCATCGATGTTTAACTCTTCAAGAGTGAATTGAGCTGTGGACCATGCCAAGCATACGGCGCACCATGCCATGAGGGTTCTTCTTGCGCTTCTTAAAGACTCGGACAATGCCCGATCTGCATTAGGATCGGGTGGTTCTGTCTCTGGGGCTTCTGGTGGAGGTTCTGCTGGAACGTAAGAAAATAGTTGCTTCAACATACTAAGCAAAGTTAGTCGAACCGAATTTATCGGGCGTAGAATTGCTCCTAACAGAAATCCTATTTTTCAAATATACAGGTCTCTGCGATCTTGGCAACGAACTACATTTAGAGCATCTAAATGAGCCACTTGGCCAGATTCTCCCGCACAAACGCATCATCATTCAGCTCCGGATACGCTTCATACACACGGTCAATCTCCTCGCGCTGACCAAGGCTGGGCGATTCATGAGGATCAAGGCACCAGATGCCCTCCAGGAGACCTTGGCGGCGCAGGACCTCATGAATGCCTGCGATGCACCCGTGGTAACCATTGGCGGCATCGAAGAACGCGGCGTTGGCGTCCGTCACTTGCTGTGCGAGCGTCAGAGTCTCCAGGCCGATAGGCTGGTTCTTCAAAGCAATCGTCTGACATTGCGCCAAGAGTTCCACGGCTTTGTGCGTCCACACCGCCCAATGTCCAAGCAAGCCGCCGACAATCCGGCGCGTCTTCCACTCTCCATCCACTTGAAAGCGGAACGGCGTGAGCAGATCGATGACGATGTTGTCGTCATTGCCCGTGTAGAGCGCGATGTCCTCGCGGCCTGATTCCATCACGGCACGCACAACATCGAGTGTCTGATAGCGATTGAACGGCGCCATCTTGATCGCCACGACATTTTCGATCTCGGCAAAGCGTCGCCAGAAAGAGTAGGGCAGGGCGCGCCCACCCACGGAAGGTTGCAGATAGAAGCCGATCACGGGAATCACCTCCGCCACGGCGCGACAATGGGCAATGAGTTCATCATCCGTCGCATTCTTCAATGCGGCCAGACTAAGCAGGCCGGCATGATAACCGGTGCTTACGGCAAGTTGTGCTTCCGCCACCGCTTGGGCTGTGGGCCCGCAGATTCCGGTGATGCGAACCAACGGCTCTCCTCGTCCCGCATCTGCCCGTGAAAACTCTTCTGCCGCAAGATTCAGTAGCGGCCGAAACAAACCTACCTGCGGATCACGGATAGCAAACTGCGTCGTGTGCACACCGACCGCCACACCACCCGCACCCGCCGCGAAGTAGTAACGTAGCAAAGCCCGTTGTCGCCGCTCATCCCAGCGACGGTTGGCATCCAGCGCGAGCGGAAGGGCAGGGATGACTAGACCACGTTGCAGGCTTGAGCGGATGGCGGGATTCATAGCTTAGAATTTGCCATCCCGTGATTCAAAGTGCGTGGGCTTGTTCAAAGTAGGGCTACCTTGCTGCACCCAGAGGGTGATCCATTTCATCAATCTAGGAATATCCACACGTTCGGTGCCGTAGCGGTTCAAAGCCATCGAAGCGTCGTTCAGCAGAGCCGTGCTTTGCTCGGTGCCGATCAAGTTCACGGGCTTGTTCATCAAGCGCCCAAACTCTTCGGCCACATCACGGATTCGCAGCTTGTCTGCTCCCGTTATGTTGATGGCCGCAGGCGGACTCTGCACATCGGCCAACGCGGCGAGAGTGACGGCATTGGCATCCGCCTGCCAGATGGTATTGAACCAGCCCATGCTGATATACACGGGTTCTCCGGCCCAGACTTTGTGTGCAATATCCGTGAGCACACCGTAGCGCAACTCACAGGCGTAGTTCAGCCGAATGAGCGCGGTCTGGGTGCCATACGTGCGGCTGAAGTGCTCGAACATGCGCTCGCGCCCCAGGCAGCTCATGGCATACTCACCCACAGGATTTGGAACATCTGTCTCCACCGAGCCACTGCTTTTCACGGGCACCAGTCCGTAAATATTGCCGGTAGAAAGGGCGACGATACGGCTGGAGCGAAAGCGTTGCGCGATCTGCGCGGGCAGCCACGTGTTCACCGCCCACGTCTGGGCTTCCTGCCCGGTGGAACCAAACTTCATGCCCGTCAGATAAATGATATTTGGCGCATCTGGCAATGAAGAGAGAAAGCTTCCCTCCAAAAGGTCGCCGGAAATAGTTTCGATGCCTCGCTCGTTCAGCCACTTCACCGCGCCCGCAGATGAAAACCGCGAGATGCCGATGATGCGTCGGGGCGTTCCCGCGATGTCCGACGCGCGCTTGGCCATGAGGGCCAGGGTGAGTCCCATCTTACCCGCTACCCCGAGCAGCAGGATATCTCCGGAAATCTTGCGAAACGTTTCAATGACCGCGGCAGATGGTTCGCTGAGCAGTTCATCCAGTTGCGTTTCTGTGCTGATGAGGTCAGGCAAGGCGGTCATAATGATCAACCCGTCACTTCATCACGCCACCTTCCGTCGAGCCATTGGAAAAATTGATCCAGGCGAAATAGCCAAACAAGAAAGCAGGGTAAAACGCTCCAGCTTGGATAGCCCAAAGTGCGACGATGACGGCCAGAGTTCCCCCGATCATGCAGGCGAGGCGTTCACGCCGTGGTCCCAACAGTTCCCGAAGTATATTCCCGCCATCCATGGGCATGATGGGCAGCAGGTTCATCACGGTCCACACGACATTGATCCACAGTGAAATAGAAATGATGCTGCGCAGGCCAACATACTCCGTGTGGCGGAAGAAAATGAAGGCGATAAACGTTATCCCAGCCAGCAAGAAACCGGCGAAGGGTCCGGCCGCACTGACGAAGATGCTCTGCCCGCGCGTAAAACGAGCGCGTGGTATATACGTCGCCCCGCCGAAGCCGTGCAGCAGGATGGTGGAATGTTCGCCGAATTTTTTGGCGCCCAGAGCGTGACCCAGCTCATGAACCAAAATGGAGACGAAGGCGACGAAAATAAAGAGAACCACCTGGATCCAGTCATCACTCGTGCGTGCACTAATGGCACCGCCGAATAGAGCCATGATCAGCCAGAAAAACGGCTGCACGACGACCTGAAATCCCATGACTGTGAACTGCAACATGGGCAGAGAGGTAGCACTTTTCGCGGACGATGCCAATGCGCGAGGAGAAAAAATTGAAATGCCGCACTACAGCGACAGAACCAAGGCTGAAGGCAGTACAAGCAGTCGGAAGTTTCGCGTAGCGAAGAAGTAGAGCGCCAGGCAAAAAATCGAGAGCAACAAAATCAGACCGAGACCTATGATCAAGCGTGGTGTTCGGCGGTAGGCGTTGGTATTGCAGGAAGCACACCTAGTCGAGCCTGGCCGCAAAGGCCGGCCGCAACGACCGCAAGTTTTTGTTCCCAATTCCATGTAAAGGCATGTGGGAGCAAAAAATGTTCCTCCTTGCCGTTACAGACATCAAAATTGCTTTGTGACACAATGTCTGCTTCGCAATTGCCCAAGCCCCCTCGAATTTTGCCTTAAAGCACGTCACTGTCCAGCGGTTTTCACCGGTAGGATGAACCGGTCTCCTTTGATGCCATAGTTGCTTCGGATGCGACTGCTGGCTTCTTGCGCTTGTTTTGCATCCAGCACGATTTTCTGGATATTGCTGCCTTCCATGAATTCGAAGACATGGAAGCCATCTTTGGGTTGCTCCAAGGCCGCGCCTAACTCCGTCAAGTTGCTGATCGCCTTCCCATTCACCTTGTCCACGACGATAAATCGATAATCCTGATATCCGATATTCACCGGATCCGGCAGGACCGCGGTGAGCAAAATCAGGCCAGCGCGTTCTTCGCTCTTTGATTGATTGTCGTAATAGGCCAGGCGGAACGGTGCGCGCTGTTTCCAGTCGGCGCCCCAGCGTTTCAGATAGGCTCCGTCCAGTGGCTGAAACAGCAATCCGCCCGTCATCAGGTATTCCGGTTCCCGGTCGAAAACTTCCTTCGGGATCAAGTCAGTGGCGTAGTCCGCCTTGGGCAAGGTGTAGTTGACTGTCACTTCTTTGCCATCGCGCCAAACCACCAGTTTCATGGTGTCACCAGCCCAATGACGGCGGCTGCTCAAGTTCTCCAGCATCAAGTGCCCGTAATCCGGGTCCACATAGTCACCTTGGATGTCGATGTCGAAGCCATCTACCTTCAGGATAAGATCGCGCTCTTTCAAGCCGTCGGGCTTTTTCTCATGCGCAGGAATGTCGATGATCACCACGCCTTTAGGATCGGTTTTCCAGCCTAGGAATTTGTGCGTGTCCGGGTTCAAGGTCTGTTGCCAGGTGAAGGCGAAGTAACCCATGCCGGTGAACTTGCCTTTGGCCTTCGCCTCCAGGATTCGTTTGTAGAACTGCACCGGAGTCACGTTGAACTTGCGGCCGTCGGAAGAAGTGGTCAGCCCGATGAGTTTGCCGTCGCTCACCACGGCTTCGGCCCAGCCCAATCCTTCGATGTCCGAGCTGAAGATGACATGGGTGGAGGGCACGAAGCTGATCTTGCCCTCGCGCACGGTGAATTCGTTGAACTCTCCTTTGCGCGTTTCGAGGTTGCCGTTCTTCCAGCGGACCACCTGCACCATGCTCAGGTCTTTCAAATTATTGGCAAACTTCGCAGCTTTCAGGCCGGGCCAGAATTCCGCCTCATCCACGGACAGCAAGGCTACGTTGGCGTGATAGTCGGCCCACTTGAGCTTGGCCGTCCACCAACGGCCGCGACCGTTGCGTTGCACGCGGATGAGGGTCACGTCGTTGAAAAACTCCGCGGTGGTCAGGATCTCCTTGCCTTCGATCACCACTGCATTTTTAACGTCCGTGGCCGTCTGGCGGGTCCACGGCTGGCCGAGGTCATAGCGTTGCCGGGTGATCTCCACCGTCACGATGGAGTCTTCCCATGGATTATGCGCCACCTGGCTGTGACCGCTGAGCGCGCAGAGAAAAGTCAGGCAAATGAGGAAAAGTTTTTTCATGGGCTGTCTTTCTTACAGGCGGCGGTCGCTGGAAATGTTGTAGGTCTTCATGATCTCGGCATTCGCGGCATCGGCGTCCTTGCGTTCGATGCACTCGAAGCCGCCCTTGGGCAGAAACTCCAGAATATGCTGGTCGGTCTTGGCGTCCGCGAAGGCGCGGATGACATCTTCCAGCTTGTTGATCTTAACGCCGTTGATCTTGTCCACGAGCACCGCGCCTCGCACCTGCATGTTCGCGTTCACCGGATGCGCCATCACCGTGCTGAGCACGATGGGTTCGTCCCGTACCGTTTCCGGTTTCTCCCGGCGACGATAGCTGAGTTCGTAAAGCATCGCTGCCGTGCTGCCTGCACGCGGCAGGCGGCGCAGATAATCCATGCTGAGCGGCGTGAACACCATGCCGCCGTACACATAGTAGCGGGGCAAAACATCATATTGGTTGCCGGTGGGCAGATCCTCATTATCCACGAAGAGGGGCAGTTTCACCGTCACTTCCTTGCCGTCGCGCCACACTTTGACCGGGATGCTTTCACCATGCTGCGGCTCCTGAAAGGCCACCGAGAGGGAAACACGGTTGTTCTTGTAGAGGATGGTCGCGTCACTGCCCACGCGATAGCCGCCCACTTCGAGCAGCACATCATCGGGTTTCAATACGTCGGTGGTGGACTTGATCGCCAGGATATCATCGATGCGTGCGCCCACATCATTATCGGGAAGACCGAGCAACTTGCGGAAGGCCGGATTCTGCATCGGCATGATGGAGATGCCCGCGCGGGGGAAGCCATCATACTTGCCGTCTTCAATATCCTTCAGGAAATGATTGATGATCGGAGGCGGGATGAAAAAGCCGGTGTTCTCCAGGCCGGGGGTGCCTTGGAAGGCTACGCCGACGACTTTGTCATCTTGGATCACCGGTCCGCCGCTGTTGCCGGGATTGATCGCCGCATCCGTCTGCACCGTGAGGAAAGCGCGGTTGCCCATGTGCACGTATTGCTGCATCTCAATGCGGGAGACCACGCCGCGCGTGAAGGAGATCTGCTCGCCGCCAGCCGGATAACCCATCGTCGTGACCGTGGAACGTACTTCGGGCAAATCGCCGATTTGCAATGCCTCCATGCCGCTGAAGAAATCCTGGTCTTCCACTTCCAGCAGGGCGAGGTCGCACTCGTGCGAGACAAACGCCACCTTCGCGCGATAAGGGCGGGGGTCTTGGTAACGTTTGATCAGGATCTGTTTGCCCCAGCCGATGACGTGGGCATTCGTCATGATTTTCTTGCCCTTGATCACGAAGCCGGTGCCGGTGCCGCGACCCACCTGGCTTTGTCGCCACGGAGCGATCCAGTCCGGGGATTGGCTGAAGGTCATGACTTGGACCACGGATTTCTCCGGTTCGGCGGCGGATGCCGTCATCGTGAGGCTCAGGCCGAGCAGCAGGCAGGCGAGGAATCGCTTCATGTTAAGTATCAAAGTTTCTGAGCTTGGGTGACCGGTCAAGCCATTACCGTGAGCGTTGGACCATATCCCCCGAAATTCATTCAAACAGAACCGGGTGCGAGCACGAATACTCCATCAACCAGTGGAAGCATGAGATTGAGCATCCTCACTCAGGAAATAGGTTTCTTTGCACGCTATGATTCCAACAAAAAAGGGGCTCCTTGCGGAGCCCCTTCTGAATAATTCCTAAGCGTGCTCAGTTGATGAACGTCGCCTCGTTGCTGAGCAGCAGCACGTGCGCGTATTTTTCCCACGCACTCAAGGCCTTGATCGTCGGCTTGTTCACGCCGGTGAAATCCTTCTCGGCATTCCACTCTTTGTTCAGGCCGGCAATGGTTTCACCCGTTTCCTGGGCGATGTTGATGACCGGAGCCCAAGTGAAATTGTAACTGTTATCATTAGTGCGGGCATCCACCACGAAGTCCAGCGTATCGCCGGCCTTCACTTCCACCCGCATGACTTTGGTGGCTGTCTTCTGGTTGAAGGCCGTCCAACTGCCTACTTCGCCAGCGCGGCTGGAGATGAGGCGGGCCCGGACGCCATCGCCGACTTTGTTCGCATGGTCCAGCGTGCCATTGATGGTGACCATGGCATCGCGCGGAGCGGTCCAACGGCGGATGGCCGCCTGCTTGGGATTCTTGCCCGGATGACCGCCCTTGCTGCCCAGTTGCAGTGAGCCCATGGTCTTGTCCGGCATCGCCTTGGCCACCTTCCAGACGTTGTCGATGAAGTTCAAGGAGCGGAAATCTTTCACGCGCTTGGCCACTTCATCCACTTCGCCGGTGCCATACTTCCAAGTCTGCTCGGTGGGCATGTCCGTGACGCCAGGCAGCGATTCCAGGAAGCGTAGGCCCATCTTGACCTCTTCCTGCGAAGGTTCGCGTTGCAGCACCAGGTCATACAGCATTTTCACGCGCCGCTCTTCATCGCCCTGGCTCCGGAAGTCCGGGCGTTCCACCAGGTTGCGCGCCTGCTGGATCACCATGGGGTTGTTCATGAGGAACAAGGACTGCTGCGGCACAATGGTGAAGTAGCGTTTGCTCGTGGTGAGGTCCGGGTTCGCGAAATCGAAGTGATTGAACACTTCCGGCAGATTCCGGCGGTCCACGTAGCCATACACCGTGCGGCGCGTCGTTTCCGGTTTCGTGATGTCCACGGGATTACCGCCCACGGACAGATCGAGCTTGCCGCCGAGCGCCAGCAACGTGTCGCGCAGTGATTCGAAATCAAGGCGGCGGATGTTCATGCGCCACAGCAATTTGTTGCCCGGGTCCATCTGTGAATAGCGCGGGTTGTGCGTGCTCGCCTGCTGATAGGTGCTGGAGAGCATCATCAGCTTGTGCATCTTCTTCACGGACCAGCCGTTCTCCATGAACGAGGCGGAGAGATAATCCAGCAAGGCCGGATGCGAGGGCGGGGTGGAGCGGGTGCCGAAATCGCTCGTGGTCGGTACCAGTGCCTCACCGAAGTGATACATCCAGATGCGGTTCACCATCACGCGTGCGGTCAACGGATTATCTTTCGAGGCGATGGATTTCGCCAAGTCAAAGCGGCCGCTGCCGTCTTTGAAGGGGGTGCGGTCACCTGTGCTCAGGACTTTCAAGAACTGGCGGGGTGCCGGATCACCGAGGCTGCTCGCATTGCCACGGATGAAAATGCGGGAGTCACGCGGTTGCCGGGAGTCTTCCAACGCCTGGGCGCGGGGCGGAGAACCAGGATGCGACATCTTCAACTGGGCAATGGCGCCGCGCATCGCGGTTTCGCGTTGCTGCACATTCTGCGGCAGCATGCCATCGATCTGGTTGCTCGGCGGATTGGCGGGGGAATTTTGGCCGTAGAGCGCCATGCGGACCTCTTCGGCATACTTGTCCGCGAGCTTGGTGGGCTCTGGCAGATCATCCTTCTTGCTGAGCTTCTTGCGGGTTTCCCACATCTTGATCTCGGCCTGCCATTTTTCATCCGCGTCTTCCAAGGCACGTTTATAACGATCCGTCACATCCTTGAAATCCACCGGCCCTTGTCCGGCGAAGAGGCGTGCGATGTAAGGATTGATCTGGCCGGGTTTCCACGTGTTCTGGGCGAAGCTCTGGGAGAGCAACTTGCCCTTGGTGGCATACTCTTCCGGCCGAAGCTTCGAGAACTCGATGAGCGGCGTGAAGATGGACGGCTGCTTCTGGCGAGCGAAGGCGTTCAGCGTCCGCTGCCAGGCTCCGACCACACCATTGTTCAGGCGGTTGCTGCTCAGAATGAATACGTTCCGCAACTGCGCGTTCGTGATCTTAGGAGCCTCATAGGCCACGTAGAGATACTTGGCCACGTTTGTGCGCAAGTTGTTCACGATGAATGTCTCGTTGGATTCACGATACGTCCGCACCTCGGCCTGCAACTTTTCCAGTTGCTTCTGGAATTCCAAGTAATCCGGCGTTTCCACCGGCTTGCTCAGGAGCGGCTCGATCTCCGGCTCCACCGAGCTGTTGAAGATGCCGTGCCAGGAGTAGTAATCCGCCGTCGGGATCGGATCGAACTTATGGTCATGGCAGCGGGCGCAGGAAACCGTCAGGCCCAGCAGACCCTTGGACACCGCATCGATCTGGTCATCGATGATTTCGTTGCGGTTGCCCATGAAACGCTTGCCCAAGGTCAGGAAGCCCAACCCGGCCAGCGAATCTTTTTTGTCGCCTTGCACCATCTTGTCACCGGCGAGCTGTTCCATGACGAACTGGTCGTACGGTTTGTCGTCGTTGAACGATTTGATGACGTAATCCCGGTAGGTCCACGCATACGCGAAGCGGAAATCTTCCCGGTTATTGTTCACGTCGCCCTTCGTGTCTGCATAGCGCGCGATGTCGAGCCAGTAGCGGCCCCAGCGCTCGCCGTATTGCGGGGAGGCCAGCAGGCGATCGATCAGTTTCGGATAAGCATCAGGAGATTTGTCCTCCACGAATGCTTTCACTTCCTCCGCCGTCGGTGGCAGACCGGTGAGGTCATACGTGGCGCGGCGGATGAGCGTGCGGCGATCCGCTTGGAAGGACGGGAACATCGCTTTCTCTTCCAATTGCTCCAAAATGAAATTATCCACCGGCGAACCTACCCAGCCCTTCATCTTGATCTCAGGCACAGCAGGTTTCTTCACCGGCTTGAAGGCCCAGTGATCTTTTTCGGCAGCGGCCAGTTGTTCCTTCCACTTGTCGGGGTCGCCACCTTTGCGCGGATCGGGCGCGCCCATCTTCACCCATTGTTCGAGATCAGCGATCTCCTGGGTGGAAAGCTTCTTGTTGGAAGGCGGCATCCGCAGGTCGGGATCGGTATAGCGGATGGCTTTGATGAAAAGGCTCTTGTCCGGATCACCCGGGACAATGGAGGGGCCGGTATCGCCGCCCTTGAGCAGCGCTTCCTTGGAATCGACCACGAGGCCGCCTTTGGCTTTGCCTTCCGCTACGCTGTGGCAGCTATAGCACTTGTCATTCAGCACCGGACGGATCTTCTTCTCGAAGAAATCCAGCTCGGCGGGTGTGGGCTCGGCTGCTTGAATGGCAACCGCGGAGATAAAAATGGCAACGGCGGTCGCCCTGACCGCCGTTACCCCTTGCCAGCAATTTTTCATGACGCGCAAAAACTTCTCGTCGGATCAGGCCGCTGCGATGACGTCTTTCACGACAGTGCCGTGCACATCCGTCAGGCGGAAGTCGCGGCCGTTGTAGCGGTACACCAGCTTCGTATGGTCGAAGCCCATGAGCGCCAGCACCGTGGCGTGCAGATCGTGGATGTGCACTTTGTTCTCCACGGAGGCGGAACCGAACTCGTCGGTCGCACCGTAGACCGTGCCGCCCTTCACGCCACCACCTGCTATCCAGGTGCTGAACGCGCGGTTGTTATGGTCACGGCCCGGCACTTCGAAAGCGTTGTTCGCATTCGGCAACTGGCGCGAAGCCGTGCGGCCGAATTCACCACCCCACATCACCAGCGTGCTGTCCAGCAGGCCGCGTTGTTTCAAGTCCGTCATGAACGCCGCCAACGGCTGGTCGATCTCACGGGCGCGATCACGCAGCGCACGTTCCAGGTTCGAGTGATGATCCCAACCGCCTGCCCAGGCCTGCACGAAGCGGACACCCTTCTCGATCAACCGGCGCGCGATGAGCAACTGCCGGCCTTGCGCCGTGTTGCCGTACATGTCGCGGATGTTCTGCGGTTCCTTGGAGATGTCGAAAGCGTCCGTGGCTTCGATCTGCATCTGGTAGGCCAGTTCGAAGGACTGCAAGCGCGCTTCCAGATTCGCATCCTTCTGCATCGTGCGGCTGTGCAGGTCATTGAGCTGATGCAGCAAATCAAGCTGCTGGCGCTGTTCGGGGAGCGACGTGAACTGGCTCTTGATGTTCTCGATCAACTTATCGATCGAGGTGAACTGCGTGTTGATGCTCGTGCCTTGGAAAATGCCCGGGATGAAAGCGGACTGCCAGTTCTGCGCACCGCCCGGAGGAACGCCACCGGGACGCAGGGAGATGAAGCCCGGCATGTTCTGGTTCAGGCTGCCCAAACCGTAAGTGACCCAGGAACCCAAGCTCGGCATCG
>JAJNBN010000407.1 GCA_021156225.1 Verrucomicrobiota bacterium
GCCTGTCGCCAACTGCTGCGCGAAGAGCCCCACAGATTCATTTCCCGCTGCGCGCGGGCCAGAAAAGCCAGCCGCAAAAAATCCAGTTCCTGCCAGTCCGCTTTGGCAGTGCTGTTGTATAGCTCTTCCCATTTCTTGAGCTTGATCTGCGATTCCGCGATGGATAACGCGAGGGCGGGGGTGGCACGGTCTTTTTCGGGCAGACTCATGGCCCACGTGTAAGCATCCTGCACCTGCTCGCGGGCATTCATCCACGCCACCAGTTCGGAAGCGTTCTGCATGTTCTGCAGCGCGAATTGTTTGGTGGCGTTCAATTCCGTGTTGAAGCGGCTGTCCTGGTTGCGCCGCAGCAGGTCGAGATAGGTGAGCTGGTCCGTGAAGCGGGACCCTGGCATCTGGGAGATTTTTTTGGCCAGCTCCAGTTGCTTGGCGGTGTTCTTCTGGCGCACGTGATCCGTCAGCAGAGCCTGCGCAGCCTCTCGGCCCAGCTCGGGGCTCGTCATCAATTTCTCCAGCGTGGCCCGTGACTCGCTCACGATCTCGGGTTTCGCGGAAAGCAACCGGATTGTGGCCAGGTTCAGTTGCTCATGGGGGCTCGACGGATTGAGTTTGAGGGCTTTGCCAAAGTGAAATTCCGCGGCCTGATATTTGCGGATGTGGATGGCAAAGGCGCCGGCCAGCCGGTGATAGGTCAAAGTTTCCCGCTGGTCTTTGGGGAAACGTTGCAAGACCTGGTCGGCTACCATTAGCTCGTTCTGCCGCATGGCGCATTTGGCCCAGAGCACGAGATTCGTCTGGTTGTTAGGCTCCAGATCGGCCAGCCGTTGCATCCACTGCAGGGCGGTGGGTGAATTGAATCGGTCCGCTTGCAAGGCCAGCATCCGAACCGCTTCGACGTTGTCAGGCTCCAGTTGGAGCACCCGCCGCAGGCTGAGCAGGGAGCTGCGGTAATCGCCCTTGGCCTCCGCTGCCTTGGCCTGCGCCAGCAGATGACCTTGCTGTTGTTCCCCGTACTGTTTCTTCCCCCAATTCCACCCCAGGAAGATGACCAGCGCGACCACCAGAACGAGCACGAACCAGAACGGACGGATGCCCGCGATGTTCCAGAGCGTCGGTTTTGGATCTGTATGTTGCGGCATGGTGAATCCGTTGACCTCACTCTACTGCGAAACAGTGACGAGGCCAACGAAGTTTCGTGCCTTGAATCAGAAAGTCACGGGCCTAGGATTTGGCCGGGGCCATCTCCTCGCGCCGTTGGGCCAGGCTCTTGAAGAACTCGGCGCCTTCGCGCATGCGGCGTTTGAACACTTCCTTGTCTTCCAGCATCGTTTTGAAGATGCGCCAGGAGGGTTTGCGCGGGATGAGCAGTTTACCGTAACGGTTGAAGTAGTAGCGTTCGTAGAACTCTTCGAGCGCAGCAAAGATTTTTTCTTTGCTCAGTTCGGGATACTCGAGTGTGCTTTGCTGAAAGCCGTCCGCTTCAACCAGATCAGTCTTGTCCTTTTTGACGAACCAACTGTTCATCTTGGCCATTTCGTAAAGCTCGGTGCCGGGGTAGGGGGCAGCGAGCGAGACTTGCAGGCTGAAAACATCCAGTTCTTTGGCGAAATTGATGGTGGTTTCGATCGTCTGCCGCGTCTCCACGGGCAATCCGAGAATGAACGTGCCGTGGATCACCACGCCCGCCTGATGGCATGCTTTCGTGAAGCGGCGCATCTCATCCGTGGTGACACCTTTCTTGATCGTCTTGAGGATGTCGTCGTTGCCGGATTCGTAGCCGACGAGGAACAAGCGCAGGCCGTTATCCTTGAAACTCTTGATGGTATCGTAATCCAAGTTGGCGCGACTGTTGCAGCTCCAGTTCACGCCGAGCTTGCCCAGCTTCTTGGCGATCTCACGCGCACGGGGCAGGTTGGCGGTGAAGGTATCGTCATCGAAGAAGAACTCCTTCACCTGTGGGAAGAGGTCCTTCATATAGGCCATCTCATCCGCCACGTTCTGCGCACTGCGCACACGATACTTATGTCCGCCGATGGTTTGCGGCCAGAGACAGAAGGTGCACTGCGCCGGGCAACCGCGGCCCGTGTACATGGAGATGTAAGGATGCTGCAGGTAACCGATGAAATATTTCTCGATCTGCAAATCGCGTTTGTACACATCCGCCACCCACGGCAGCGCGTCCATGTTCGGAATCAGCTCGCGCTCCGGGTTGTGCTTGATCTTTCCTTCTTTGTCCTTGTACGAGATGCCCGCCACGGTGGAGAGCTCGCGACCTTCCGCCACTTCTTTGCAGGTATAGTCAAATTCCTTCCGTGCCACCCAATCAATGGCCCAAGAGCCTTTGAGCGTTTCCGTGGGCAGCACCATTGCGTGTGCTCCGACGAAGCCGATGGTGGTGCTGGGCTTCTGGTTCTTGATCGCCTCGGCTACCTTGCTGTCATTTTTGTATGAAGGCGTGGACGTATTGATGATGACGTGGTCGTAGTCCTTGGCGATGCGCAGGCATTCTTCCAATCCGATGCTATGCGGCGGGCAATCCAGCAGCTTGGAGCCGGCCACCATCGCAGCAGGTTGCGCCAGCCAGGTGGGATACCAATAGCTGGTGATCTCGCGCCGCGCCTGATAGCGCGAACCGGCGCCGCCATCAAAGCCATCAAATGAAGGGGGTGAAAGAAACAGGGCGCTCATACAGGAGTCATTTCATCAACCATGGGCCAGAATCTATTCCCTAAACATACTAAACGCAAAAACGGACCCACAAGGGTTTACTTGTGAGTCCGTGTTACAAATATCTGTCGATTGTGACAGCGGAGTCGCTTACTTGTCCTTCGCTTCGGCGATCTTCTTCAGCAGGTCATCCCGCTGCGAGCTGTCACCCGTGCCGCAACCACCACCAGCGCTCGGGGCTTCCTCGTGCGAATGCTCATGAGGAATGTCGTTGCCACCACGGGCGAAGGACGACTTCGCACCCGCGAATTCCTTGTTCACAGCAGCTTTCGCTTCGGCCAGATGGCCTTTGCCGATGGACACGCCATTGAACGCCTGCACCTTATAGCCTTCGGTGTAGGGGGCCGGCTTGGCACCGAAATTGTACTTCATGTTGATCCACGTATCGCGCGGCTTGTTGCTCAGCGCGCCGCTCGGATCGTAGCCGCAATGCACCATGCAGTTCTCGCAACGCGGGTCGCGGGCCACACCGTCCACCACGCCATATTTTTCCCAGTTCACCGTGCCGAGCATCTCCTGATAGTGCGGGTAGTGCCCGTCCGTCATGAGGTAGCAGGGGGCTTTCCAGCCCTTTACGTTGAAGGTCGGGATTGCCCAGGCCGTGCAGGTCAGCTCGCGTTTGCCCGCGAGGAATTCCTGATAAACCGGCGTGCCGAAGATGGTAAACATCTCGCCCCACTTCTGGATGTCTTTGAACTTCTTGCGCGTCAGATCGCGGGTGAGGAAGAACTCTTTCGGATCATAACCACGGCGCTTCACCATGTCTTTCTTGGCGGCATCGTAATCGTAACCCGGGGAAATCGTGTGACCATCGACGTTCAAGTAGGACAGATACTTGAACATATCTTCCAGCTCTTGAACCTCAGTCTCCTTGTAAACGGTCGTGTTCGTGGCGACTTGGTAGCCGAGCACCTTGGCCATCTTGATGGCCGCGATGCATTCCTTGAACACGCCTTCACGCTCGACGATGAGATCGTGGGTGTATTCCAGACCGTCCACGTGCACGTTCCAATACATCCACTTGGAAGGCTTGATGACCACCTTGGCCTTGGCCGCAGCGTCGGACTTGCGGACCTGCTCGGCTTCCTTCTCGGTGACCAGCTCTTCTTTCACCAATTGCTGCAATTTCAGCTCCATCTCAGGAGAGAAATTGGCGGCCATGTATTCGCGCATCTTTTTGCGCATGAACACACCGTTGGTGCAGACATAAATGATACGGCCCTGTTCGCGCAGACCGACGATCAATTCCTCGATCTTGGGGTAGATGAGCGGCTCGCCACCGCAGATGGACACCATGGGAGCATCGCACTCGGCGGCAGCGGCGAGGCATTGCTCCAGCGGCACCATGTCCTTGAGGCTGGTGGAGTATTCGCGAATACGACCGCAGCCGGTGCACGTCAAATTACAGGTGTGCAACGGTTCGAGCTGCAACACCATGGCAAATTTAGGTGTCCGCGCGACTTTGTGCTTAATGATATGACGGGCTATCTTGACCGTCAGAGCCAGAGGGAAACGCATAGTTTAAAACTGAGCATCGGCC
>JAJNBN010000408.1 GCA_021156225.1 Verrucomicrobiota bacterium
AAGAAGAGCCGCCGACTTATCGGGATTTTGACAAAGCGCCGCACAATTACTGGCAGCATCCGTTGAAGGACCGGTTCACGCGCTTGAAAGCGGATTTGGAGGCCGGTCGTTTACCGCTGGATCGAACGAGTGAGAAAGCGTTTTTGGTCAGCCTGTTGAAGGCCTTGCACATCCCGGCCTCATCGCAGATGCTGCTGTTCTCCACGACTAGCCTGCAATTGGGCCTGATCAATCCGGGCAATCCTCGGGCGCTCTATTTCAGTGATGATATCTATCTGGGCTATATCCCTGGTGGAAAGATCGAGATCGTCTCACTGGATCCGGAACTGGGCGGCATCTTTTATATTTTCGATATCCCGCGCGGTGAGCAGCCGATCAAGATTGAACGGGCCACGCGCTGCATGAATTGTCATGCGGACGAGGAGACGCGCGAGGTGCCGGGGCTGCTGGTGAAGTCCGTAGTGCCAGGGCCGACGGGAGGCAGTCTGACAGCCTATCGCATCGCGCAGAACGGTCATCAAATCCCATTCAGTGAACGGTTTGGCGGATGGTATGTGACGGGCCAGCATGGTATCACCAATCATTGGGGCAATGTGATCGGACGGCTTTCTCCGCAGGGATTGAGCACGCAAAAGATTGAAGCCGGGAAGCGGTTTGACTACGCCCGTTACCTGGTGCCATCGAGCGACATTCTGCCGCAATTGTTGCATGAGCATCAGGCTGGTTTCGTGAACCGAGTGATCGAGGCCGGTTACCGAGCGCGGACAAGTTTGTTTCTCGGGAAGGGAAAATTAAGTCCCGAAGCGGCGACGGAATTGGATCAACAGGCAAGCATGGTGGTGCGTTACCTTTTGTTCGCGGATGAAGTGCCGTTACCTGCTGGTGGGGTCGAAGGAGAGGCTGATTACAAGCGCGACTTTACCAACCAAGCCCGCAAAGTGGGCGGCATCTCGTTACGGGATTTGGACCTGACCACGCGGCTCTTCAAGCACCGTTGCAGCTACATGATCTACAGCCCGGTCTTTCAAGGCTTGGTTCCCGAAATGAAACAGCGCATTTATCGCCGGTTGAATGAGGCGCTGAGTGTGGAGAAGGCGGACAAAGAATACGCTTACCTGCCGACGGCGGAGAAACAGGTGATCCGGCACATATTGAAACAGACGCTCACTGATCTGCCCAAGGGATGGTAATAAAAAAAACGCCCATGCGATTGCATGAGCGCTTTGTGGAAAAGTTAAAACTTACTTCGCGGCTTGGGTCTTTTCACCAGCCTGGTTCCAACCGGAGATGCCGGCGGAGAGGTGCTTCACGTTCTTGTAACCGAGCTTCTCGGCTTCCGTGGCAGCGGCCTTGTAGGCGTTGCACTTGGGTCCGCCGCAGTAAGCGACGATCAGGGCGTTCTTGTCCTTCGGCAGAGTGGAGGCCAGATCACCCTTCTTGGCGGAGTAGTCGATCGCGCCCGGGATGTGACCCTTCTTGTAGGAATCAGCTCCGTTCACGTCGATGACGGTGACTTCTTTGGCAGCGATCTTGGCTTTCAGCTCAGTGATGCTGATGTCTTGGAATTCACCAGCGTAGGCGCTGATGGCGAACATTGCAGCAGCGGTGATTGCGAGGAACTTCTTCATTGTTTAGCTTTGGTTTTGTTTTTGGTTTAACTTGCCTCTACGGGAGGCAAATCCGGGAATCACCATCCATCTGGTACTTCCGGCGGGCACTAATTCCTGCCAGTAAGAAGGCTCCAGACGCCTGTTTATTCCCTATGGATTTGCCTATTAGATACCAGAACTACCGGATTTGTTCAAGTTTCGTTATTGAAACCTTTTCTGAAGGCTTCAGAGGACCGGAACGGCTAAATCTTTACCTTGAATTCGGTATCCTGTTTTAGGGAGAGACAGAATGCGGACATGAGTTCGGGAATTTGCTCCAAGTCCCTGAGGTTTACCATCTCCACGGGGGAATGCATGTACCTGTTAGGCAAGCTGATAAGCGCGCTGGGGATGCCGCCTCGAGTCCAGAAAATGACGTCAGTATCCGTGCCGCTGCTGGCGGAAACGGCCTCATGTTGGACCTTGATTTTTTTGGCGGTAGCGACCTTTTCCAGTTGCGCGACTACTTCGGGGTGGTTAGGCCCACCGTGGGTGAGAGCAGGGCCTTTGCCGAGCTTAATGTCGCCATGAGTGATCTGGCTGACGGTGGGGTAATCCGTGGCGTGCGTCACATCGACAACTAAGGCCACGTCGGGCTTGAGGGTGTAAGCGATTTGCCGGGCACCCAGCAGGCCGATCTCTTCCATGATGTTAGAGACGGCGAGTACCTCGCATTTCAATTTGTTGCGAGAACCATGCAGCATGCGCAAGGCTTCAGCGACGGCAAATGTGCCGATGCGGTTATCAAACGCGCGCGCGATGGCGAGGTCATTGCGAAGCAATTCAAATTCATCGTTCAAGGTGATGGGATCGCCGATCTGCACCAGCTTCTCGGCGTCCTTCTTGCTATCCACACCGATGTCGATGAAGAGGTCATCGATCTTGGGCATCTTGCGTTCGCCTTCCATTTTGGTGAGGTGCGGGGCCACATTGCCGACGACGCCTTTCACCGGGCCCTTCTTGGAATGGATGGTGAGGCGTTGCGCCTTGGTGATGGCCGGGTCCACGCCGCCGATCCGCCGCACGTAAATGAAACCGTCTTTGCTGATGAAATTCACCACCATGCCGATCTCATCCGCATGAGCCGCGAGCATCACGCGCGGACCG
Source organism: Verrucomicrobiota bacterium (assembly GCA_021156225.1). Classification (GTDB taxonomy): domain Bacteria; phylum Verrucomicrobiota; class Verrucomicrobiia; order Limisphaerales; family JAEYXS01; genus JAEYXS01. Next base: position 2,757 of record JAJNBN010000408.1, read on the forward strand.
CCACCGCGGTTCAGCACAGCCACGCAATTGCCATACGCATCGGAGAAAGTCTCATCCGAAAACTCCTTCACATAGTCGAGCCAGACCCGTTGGCCCCGAGCTTCATGACCGGACGGGCTGGGGGTATTGACCAGAGTTTCTAAAAATTTCAATGAGGCATCACGCATAGAGAGACTTTGTGAAGTTTGGGACGGTGGAGGCAATGAAGAAATCAGGACTCGATCCGTTACGATGCGACTGGTGTATCCAAGGTTTCGCGTACGAGCCGGGCGAGTTTGTGTGGCTGGTAAGGCTTTTGCAGAAAAGCGATGTCCGGCCGCAGCGGGGCATCCTTGGTGAACACATTGGCGCTGTAGCCGCTGGTATAGATGACTTTCAGCTTGGGTTCCTCGAGCAACAACTTTTCGGCCAAATCCCGCCCGGTCATGCCTTCGGGCATCATCATGTCGGTGAGCAGCAGTTTGATTTTGTAGCGGTGTTGCTGCCAGACCAGCAGTGCAGCCGGCCCGTGTTCAGCCTCCAGTACGGTATAGCCGTAATGCTCCAGGATGCTGCGGACGAGCATGCGTACGGAGTTTTCATCTTCCACCAGCAAGATGGTTTCCGTGCCGCCCACAGCCGTGCGTTGCAGGAAATCGGTGTCGCTGGTCGTAGATGGTTTGACGCTGGTGGGGAGATAGATATCGAACGTGGTGCCGTGGTCCACTGTACTATTCACGCGAATCCAGCCCTGATGCTGCTGGACGATGCCATACACCGTGGCCAGTCCCAGACCGGTTCCGGTGCCGACATCTTTCGTGGTAAAGAAAGGCTCAAAAATGCGTGGGAGATTTTCCAGCGGAATGCCGCAACCAGTATCGGTGACACTGAGGCGGACGTGAATGCCGGCCTTGGCGTCCGGGTTCACCCGCAAATAATCTTCATTCACTTTCTCGGTGCAGGTGCGGATGGTGAGGCGGCCGCCTTTAGGCATGGCATCACGGGAATTCACCGTGAGGTTCACCAACACCTGCTCCAGCATGCCGGAATCCGCGTTCACCAAGGGCAGTTGATCATGCAGCTCCAGTTCGAGCTTGATGTGTTCCCCGAGCAGGCGATGCAACATGCGGGTGAGGTTGCTCACTACGTCATTCACATCCAGATTCTTGAGCTGCATTACCTGTTTGCGGCTGAAGGTGAGCAATTGACGGGTGAGCTTGGCGGCGCGTTCGGCGGCTTGATCGATCTCCTTGGCGGTATCGATGGTGTGAGCGGGCAGGCGACGGTCGATGAGGAGCATGGAGGCGTGCCCTTGAATGACCGTGAGCAGATTATTGAAATCATGGGCCATGCCACCAGCAAGTTGGCCGATGGACTCCATCTTTTGCGACTGGCGAAGCTGGGCTTCCAGCAGGATGCGCTGGGAAATATCCGCAGCGTAACAGTGCACGACCTGACTTGATTGGATGGGAAAAAAGGACCACGAGATGGTGCGCACGCCGTAAGGAACTTCGAGCCGCCAGCGG
>JAJNBN010000409.1 GCA_021156225.1 Verrucomicrobiota bacterium
AGATGGCGACCGGATACACGTCAAGGACAGAACCTTCTCTTTCAGATAATGAGCAAAGGCGCACCCAATCCTTTATACGGGCCGGCCGCTGGGGGCACGTCGCTGGTGGATCGCATGAATTTGTCGATCCATCTGCGGAAGTACCTCAAGATATTTGGCCGCCGCTTATGGATCATTGTCCTCTGCCTGGTGGCCGGTGCGGGATATTCTTTCTATCAGGCGCGCAAGACGCCTGATGTGTTTCAAGCCACCTCGACGCTGGGCATTAAGCCGCAACTGAAGACGCCGTATGACAGTCCGGTGTATATGCGGGAATTGGCCGAATTCCATGAAGCGCAATTGCAGTACCTGCGGAATCTGACCGGTCGGGTGAAGGAAAAAACGAGCGATTACAAGTCCGTCAATCCGAAGCCCGACCAACCCAAACCTGAAATTCGCATGGCGAATCCGTCGTTGGGGGCTGGCTCAACTTTTCTGCTGACTGTGCAGGGAGATGAGTTTGACCTGGTCCAGCAGTATGCGCGTTTGTGGGCGCGGGAGTTCATCAAGTTCAAGGCTGAGCAAAGGGAAGCGGCGCTGGGCAGCAAGGTGATCGAGACACGTAACGAGATCCAACGCATTGAAAAGCAACTGGAACAGAACTGGCGCGACATGGCGGCCTTCCGGGACAAGTATAACATGGGCGATGTGATCGCCTCCGGTCAGGCGGCCCAGAGCCGCTTGAACCGCGCGAAGGAGGATCTGGCGGCCCTCGAAAACCGGCGGCGTTTGCTGGAGTTCACGTCCGCCGAGGAACTGGTCGCCCCGTTGAAAAAAGGCAAAGACGGCAACCGCACCGAGGAAAACCCGGTGCCGGGAACGGCCGAGTATAATGCTGTGGAAGCGTATACGGCGAGCAGCCAGCTGGAGCAGTTGAAATTCACCCTCTTGAAGCGGAAGTCTGAACTGGATGAAGCCTCGGTCAACCTGCTGCCCGACCATCCCTTCATGCAGAAGATCAAGCGGGATGTGGATTCGCTGGAACGCGATCTGGCCTTGCAGGAAAAAGTGCTCGAAGAGAAGCGCCAACTGGCAATCACCGCCGCGACCGCCTCTTTGAAGCTGCAGATTGAAACGCTGCGCAAGACCGAGGCCGGGATGAGCAACAACATCGCCTTGCTGATGGATGAGGTGCGGAACTCCTACAGCCTGCAAAACGATTACAAGAAACTGGAAGACGAAGAAACGCGCAATAAAGCCAATCTGGCGACCTTGCGAGATCAGGCGGCGCTGATCGACCGGAGCAATGCCACGGAGGATATCATCTCCATCATGGAAGAGGGAGCTGGTGGACCGAAGCCCGTCGCTCCCAACCGGGCTAAAATTATCACCAACGGGACGTTGGCTGGATTCGGCCTGGGTCTTTTGATCGTGTTCCTGTTGCACCGGCTGGATGACCGGTTGGAGCTGGCGGAAGACATCGAGGAAGAGCTTGAGGAACCCGTGCTGGGCCAGGTGCCGCAAGAGGATATCAAGTCCTTGCGCGATGGCCGTCTGCTCGTCACGAACCTGGATGAACACAGCATGTTCGCGGAATCCATTCGTGGCGTGCGTTCTGCCATCATCTTCGGCAATCCCGACCAGCCGAAAAAGACGATCATCACGACCAGCGCCGTGCCGGGTGATGGCAAGACGACCTTTACGGTGAACTTCGCGGCGACGCTCGCGGGTGCGGGCAACCGTGTGTTGCTGGTGGATTGCGATCTGCGCCGTGGTAACATCCATGGCTATTTCCAAACGCCGCGCGAACCGGGTTTGACGGAAGTTCTCGCGGGTCAGATCCACTGGAGCGATGTGGTGCATGACACCCCGGTGCCCACTTTGAAGATCATCTCCACGGGCAAGCTGCCGGGCAACCCGGGCGAACTGCTCATCAGCCCGGCGATGGAAGAATTCGTGAAGGAAGCGCGGGAAGAGTATGACCACATCCTCTTCGATTGCCCACCGTTGACGGCCATTGATGACACGTTCTGCCTGCTGAACCTGGCGGACGGGATGCTCTTCGTGGTGAAGGCGGGCCAGACCTCGATGCGCTTTGCCAAGAACGCTCTCTCGCTGGTGCGCCAGCGCGGCGCTCACATCTTCGGCATCGTGCTGAACGGCATCACGACCGATCATCCGAGCTACTACTACAACTACTACTACCACGCCTACTACCGCACGGCGAAGGATGCACCGACCACGGATGGGAATGTGCAACCGGCCAAGAAGATGGCTTCCCGCGGCAGTCACCGCCGCCGTATCCACTCCATCGAAGTGGAGGCTCACGCACGCTCGGGCAATCTGGTCTCGGAAGAGGAGATCGCAACGCAAGAGCAGAAGAAGGCGGATGACTTCAAGGCCCGCCGCGCACAGAAACAAGCGCAGCAGGCAAACCCGTCGCCAGCAGAGCCAGCCGTCAAGCCCAACCGGCCAGACCACAAGGCGTGAGCGGGCGGCCATAGAAGTGAATTGTTTTGAGGAACACCGGAAACCCGGCAAGCTAAAGCCGTGCGCTCCCACCAGGCAAAGGCCGCCGAAGCAAGCCATGCGTTCAGTTCCCATGCCGGGATGCTGTGCCTGACGCTGGCGGTGGCGCTGGCCCCGATGCTCTTCGCCAGTGTCACGACCGAGGCGCAGGGGATTGTGGGGATGTTGCTGGGTTTTTCGCTTTGGTTCATTTCCCGGGAATGGCGGCAAGGTTCGGCAATCCTTCCGCGCTGGTTGTTGGCCGTGTTTTTTACAGGGGTCTTGTTCAGCCTGTGTCCTTTGCCGACGGCAGTGCTCAAATTGCTTTCCCCGGCCCGGGCTGATCTCGCCAGCCGTTTTCCTTTGCAGCCGGACGTCTCCACCTGGTCCACCCTCACGCTCTCGCCTGCATTGACCCTGCGCTGGCTCTGGCAATTTGTGCTGTTGGTGGTGATGTTTTCCCTGGTGAGGCAGGCGGTGCGCCGGCCGCAGGCGATTTTCTGGTTGAGCATCGCGGTGGGTTTGGGCATCGCGGGGCAGGTGGGAGCGGAGCTGTGGTATCGCGGACTGGAGGAGAAAATGGTTTTAGGGCTGTGGCCCGTGCGGTGGGGCAACAGCGCGGGAACCTTCGCCAACCGGAACCATTTTGCGGGCTGGCTGATGATGGCGGCCTTGATGATGGCGGCGATTTCCGTGCGTTTCTTCAAACCGCTGCGGTCATGCCGTCCGGCGGAGAGTGTCTTGCCGGAGGCGCGGGTGCCGCTAGGCTGGCTGCTGCTGGCCATGGCAGGAACGGCGATCGTGTTCGCCTTGATGAGCGGTTCACGCAGTGGATTGCTGGCGTTACTGACGGGCGGTCTGATGCTGGTGCTGGGCCTCAAGCAACATTCCGCGAGCCGGCGTCGGGGCTTTGTGTTGTTGACGTTGGTATTGCTGGTGGCGCTGAGCGCGCTGCCTTTTGCGGGGCCAACACTGGACCGCTTGAGCAAGACCACGGATGAGACTTCGTCGGGTTACGCCAAGTGGCGGTTGTGGGGAGATGCGTTCCATACGTTCACGAAATTTCCGCTGACGGGCACGGGACCGGGAACGTTTGTGCGGAGCAATATTCTTTTCAAATCGACGGGGGGAGAGAGCACGGCGTGGCACGCGGAGAATGATGTGCTGCAATGGCTCTCGGAAACAGGGCTGTGGGGGCTGGTTGTATTGGTGGGCTGCGGCGTCATTTTCTGGCGCACGGTGGTGCGCTGGTTTTGGTCGCGCGCATGGAAGTCGGCGGAACCGGAACTGGCTTTGGGCGCGTTCGCGGGATTGGTCGCCATCCTAACGCATTCACTGTTCGATTTTCCGTGGCAGGTCATGGCCAATGCGTTGCTGGGAGCGGCGTTGTTGGGAGTGATCGTGGGTTTGCGAGATGCGGCGGAACCGGAAGCAGAATTCAAACTGGCCACCCGCCGTCGTGGTATTGCTTTGGCGTGTGGGGGCATTGGGCTGGTGATTTTTGGGATATTGCCCGTGCTCAGTTTCCGTGAATACCGGCTGGCGGAGCAGAAAGGCGCATCATCAACGGAAGTCCTGAAGCATGCGGGAAAGGCGTTGCAGCTCTGCCCGGTAAATGTCGAGCGGGCCAATCTCTGGCTGCGAGTGCAGGTGCTGGGTTTGCGCGACCAGAAACAGGACGAGGCTTTCGTTGACGCGGCGGCAATCCGGTCACGATTGACCTCCTATCTGCGGGCCGATCCTTTGAACTGGGAATTGCGAC
>JAJNBN010000410.1 GCA_021156225.1 Verrucomicrobiota bacterium
TCTACAACGGCCTTGTGAAACTGCGGCAGGCGGTGCGCAATGCCTGGTCCCAGATCGATGTGCAGCTCAAGCGCCGTCATGATCTGATCCCGAATCTCGTGAACACGGTAAAGGGCTATGCCACCCACGAGAAAACGACGCTGGATGCCGTCATCAGCGCCCGGGCCAAGGCCACGAGTGTCAACGTCACGGGCACCACGGCCGAGCGCATGAAGGCAGAAGGCGAACTAAGCTCCGCCCTCTCCCGCCTGCTCATGGTCACGGAGAATTACCCCGCGCTCAAGGCGGACAAGCAATTCATCATGCTCCAGGAGGAGCTGACCAGCACGGAGAACCGGGTGGCCTTCGCGCGGCAGCATTACAACGACAATGCCTCCCAGCACAACGTCGCAGTCCAGACCTTTCCCGCTGTGCTGATCGCCGGCATGCTCGGTTTCAAAGAGGAACCGTTCTTTGAGGCCCCTGCGGAAGCGAAGACTGCGCCCACGGTGCAGTTCTAACAGAACTCATAGAATCGTTGAAAAGCGTTGCCGGCTGAAAGCCCGGCAACGCTTTCTTGTTTTTCCAAGCGATGGACTTTTCCCGCTCTTTCCTTCATGAAGTAGCTCCATGGAACTGCCCAAAACCTTTGCTCCCATCATCGCCGAGGAGCCTTATGACGACATGGGGCGGGAGTTTCAAGCGGTGTTCGGCGCGTGGTTGGATAAAACCGTCGCGCGGAAGGAAGGCCATCACACACCGGGCCACTGCAAGGTCCTGGCTTTCCAATTATTTCGACAGCGTCTGGCCCTCGCGCAGAAGTATCACACTTTCTTCGCCACCCAGATGGTGGCAGGCGATCGTGAACTGTGGCGCGAACGCTATACCGGAGCTGCGGAAGGACACTGCTACAGCTTTGCCATCCGCCAGATGCCGCGCACGGCGTGTTTCTTCAAATGGTGCGAGGAAATCAAAGAACCGCCCAATGGCGAACGTATCTGGGATGAGCGGCTGAAACCTTTGCCCACGCTGCCCTTCGGCCCGCACGTACCTTTGGCCGTGATGCCGGTATGGGGACGCTTACACCAGCCCCAGTTCCGCGCCCGGCGTGGTGGCCCCTTCTGGCTACGTCGTCTGCACTTCAGCGCGGATGTTCACCTGATTGAACATCCAGACAACGGCTGGGTGCCGAACATTCGCCAGGAGGCCCAGGCCTACTGGAGTCGCGCCAATGATCCTGGCCGCTCCTTTACCGAGCGGGCAATGGATCTCGCCGCGTTTGAGTGGTTGTGGTTCTGGACTAATCCTTTTGGTCGCGCGGGCGCCTTGACCGGGGACGCCCTATCCCTCCTGACCCAGAAGCAGATGATTCTCGACGGCCATCCGGCTCACATCCGTCCCGGCTATTACCATCAAGATTGCGAAGCACTCCTGCTGCCGTGGACCGAGTATCTCGCCAAACGCACCCGTGATCTCACCCACGGATTCAGCGCCCGGTTCCAGATGTGAGACGACGTGAACGGACCGCGGATTAAAACTCCGCCCAGGTATTGATCTTCCACTGCGTGAGCCCGCCGTTATCGCCCAGCTTTTCATCGTAGTGGAAATTGAAATGGCCGTTGTAACTCACGCTTCCCACCACCGCCGCACCTTGGAAATCATCCACGTCCGTACCGCCGCCTTTGCCCTGTAACTGCGCATTCGGGGCATACACTGTGCCGACAAAGGCACCGTTGCCCGCCACCTTGACCACCGTGGTATCCGCCATGCCGAAGATGGACATCTTTTCCGTGTCTCCGGCCATGTTAAGTATCCCATTACCGGCGATCTTGATCTCCGCGCTGGAGCCCTCGCCGTCACCCACGTAGATCTTCAGGCTGGCACCCGGCAAAATCGTCACGCGGGCATTGCCGGTCATCGTGAAACCATCGGTCACCCACAGCACGGCATCGCCGCGCACGAGCATTTCTGCATTCCGCGGCTGCGAGCCGCTGAGGCTGATGGTGGATGTCTTGTAGTTCTCCGAATCCAGCACGTAGGCATACTCTTCAGTGGTGGTCGTCACGGAGTTCGTGGTGGCCGTCGAATAAATATAATTCGTGGCAGAGTAAACGTACCGGGTGGCAGAATACGTATAACTGTCGATCCGCGTGTAACTATAACGCTTCGGAGTACCGCCATAGACGTACGGCGGGATATAACTTTCTGCAGGCGGTTCGAACTTGGCTCCCGTGATGGCCGTGCTGTTGGTCGTCACCGTGCCCACGGTCGCACCCGGCCAGCCCGTCTCCGTCACCGTGAGCGTCGTCGTGGTATAGCTTCCCGAGGCCGGCGGTGCGGAATTGGTATATTGCGTGATGTTCGTCAATACACCGCTGGCCGGCGTTGTCGCCGGCAAAACATTCGTCGTGATAGTAACGCTGTCCACGCTGAAATTCGTGACCGTGACCGTCACGCCGGCCGGGGGGGAAAAGCCGCCGGCAAAAGGCGCCGTCACCGGTGGGAAAGACATGCTCAGATCACTCGAGGAATCGCCCGTATGCGGCGAGGTGATGGTGAACGTGGGTCCGGTGGCCACGTCCCCTTTGATCAGACTGCCGCCGGAGATGTTGCCGCCTACCGCACCGACGAACGCGTTGGAATTCACATTCCCGGGGTTATAAACCGGCGTCACCCGCGAGTCATAACTGTCCACAACACTGCCCGGACCGAGCACGATCGCGCCCTTGGCCACCAAGCCCTTCAAGCCGGTGCTTTGCCGCGAGGTCACCACCCGCACCGCCCGCACCACCTCGCCCCGGCCCAAGGGGGCCTTCACATAACCGTAGCAGATGACGACCGGCGAATCGGCCGTGCTGATGCTCACATCGTACTCGGCATCGATCAGCGTGCCGGATTTCACATACACCCCATCGCTGAACGCCCAGCCGTTCGTCGCGCGGTTGTTGGTGCCGATGCTGTTGAGATGCGCCAACGCCTCCTCAATGCCTGCTTCACACGCCGGGATGGCAGAATTCCACGCCTGTGAGCGCATCACATTCAGATGCTGCGCTTGCACCATGGAGAGGTAGCTCGCCAGCGTCAGACCGATGATCGCGGAGATGACCACCGTGACGATGAGCATGCTGCCATCCTCGTGTTTGCGGGACGAAAGTTTGATTTTCATACGGCTTAAGGATTGTTACGGATCACGATCCGCGCGGACTGGACGCTTTCCGAGTTGATCAAATTCCCCAGCAAAGAACGGGAGCACGTCCAGGTGACGATGATGGATTTCGCCTCATTGGTAGTGGTCGTCGTGACCTGGTTGAAGGAATTGCTGATCACATTCCGCTGAAACATGCTGAATTGAAGCTCGTTGCAATCTTCCAGCAGCGACTTGGAAACGCCGTTGTACGTTTCCGTCAGCGTCTTGGTGCTGGGGCTGAACGTGTAGCGCAACGTCTCTCCGCGATAGAGGAAGGACACATCCTGGGCGCCAAAGGCCGTCAACCGGTCCGCCGAGCGGATCTTCAGCGTCATCTGGTCCAGGGCATTACGGCTCTGGCGGTCCAAATCCGCGTAGTTGGACATCGCCGCCATGCTCCGCGCCGTATAAAAAGACAAGGAGGCCAGCGCGGCCATCACGACGCCGCCGATGCCCACGGCGATCATCATCTCCACCAAGGTCATGCCCAACGTGCGACGGCGGGGGCGAAGCTTAATATACATAATCGTGAATTCCTAATTGGGCGACGAGCGTCTGCATGCTGCGGGTACGGCGGACGTTTCCGTTCGTCCAGGCCACGGTCAGGGTCGCGAGTCGCATGTTGTCGTTGTAACCCGCGGCCACAGTCGGGGTCTCCAACGTGATGGTGCCGACAAAAATCGTGCCCACTCCACCGGGAGCGGTCAGCGCATCGATCGTCGCCGCAGTGGTGGAGGAATTGGTGGTGGCACTGGGCATCAGCCGTTCCGCAAACGCGCCCGGAATAAAGCCGGGGGCATTGATCTGGTCCCATGAATAAAGCCGCAGCAGCTCGATCTTCTCCACCATGATCTGGGTGGCCCGCATGTTCTCGCGCGCCGTGGCGATCACCGCGAGTCCTTGCGTGATGCCTGCATACAGCGAGACAAACATCAGCGCTACCACCGCCATGGAGATCATCACTTCGATGAGCGTGAAAGCGTGGTGACTTCCAGCTCGGGACCGTTCGCGATGAGGCAGCAGTTTCATGGGTGCAGATGTTGCGGGGGACAGAGCTTCTCATCCGGCCGCACATCTAACGCG
>JAJNBN010000411.1 GCA_021156225.1 Verrucomicrobiota bacterium
AGATAATCTTTAGCTTCGCGGCGGGAATCTTGGGATCAAGGAACAGCTCCACCGGATCGTATCCCGGCTTGCGATGGATATCGACGGTGCGCGCAAAGTCCGGAGCTTTCGCATCATCCAGCCAGTAGTAATAGGTGAACCACGCATCTTCTCGCGATACAGCGATGAGATCACCCGCGCGTGCGTTATGAATGCCGTGCGCGCGTTTGCCCGCATCATCCAGCACCGCAGCCACGCCCTCCTGTTTCTCCACCAGCGCCCGGACAGTGTTCAGCAAAGAGTGATCGCTCACATAAATGTGCGCCACCTGATGATCGGCCACGGCGAAGACTTTGCTCGCGCCCGCATCCAGCAGTTCGAGGCCCAACTCCTCTTTCACCGTGAGCCAGCCTTGCTGACGGAACAGGCGGTTGAGATGGATGGCCTTGTTCACCGGCGTGATGCCGTATTCAGAAACGATCAACGGCCGGATCTGCCGTGCTTCGTAGAAAGCGAGGAGGTCGCCCACAATGGTATCGATCTCACCCAGATCACGGGCGATACGCTCATCATTTGGACCGAGGCGCTGAAGATTGTAATCCAGATGTGGCAAATAAACGAGACTGAGCGTGGGCTGATACTTCTTCTCGGTCCATTTCGCAGATTCCGCGATCCAGCGGGAGACGCAATCCGCTTTCCCCTGTGGTGAATCCAAACCGGCAGCCGGTCCCCAGAAGCCCGCAAAGGGAAATTCGCCCAGTTCCTGTTTGATCTCCGTGCGGATGGAGTAGGGCCACGTGTAGATATCGAAAAACTTGCGGCCATCCGCCGGATACATGGGGCGGGGCGTGATGGAATAATCCGCCGTGGCATACATGTTATACCACCAGAAAAGCTTGGCACAGGTGAAGCCAGGCACTTCATGGCGGAGATGATCCCACACCTTGGCTGCGTGTACCACATGGTTGGACTGCTTCCAGAACTGCACCTCGGCCAGTTCGCGATTATACCAGCCATTGGCCACGATGCCGTGCTCCCCAGCGGTCTTGCCGGTAACATAATCCGTCTGTGCTGTGCAGGTGACGGCGGGGAAAGGCGGGCAGATATGGCGTAACGCAGTTTTCTGGCGGAAAGCATTCAGCTTGGGCGTGTGCTCGCCCAAGAGATCTTCCGTGAGGCCGACGACATTGATGACGGCGGTGCGTGTCATGTGCCGTCAGGGTGGGGGAAAACCACAGTTACCTAAAGCAGAAAACAGCCGGTCATCGAGACGTGATGTCCAGGCTAAGTGGGATCACTATCAATTGTTCAGCTTTTGGCCGCTGCCTTGATACTCTTCAGCAGAGACTTGTCACCCTCAGCATCCTGGCCGACTTCCCAAACAAAAACCCCGGCCAAACCCATACGCTTCGCCAAGGCGACCTTCGCGGCAACGGTCGCCGCGTTATTGAAATAGAGGCCATCCCACTCCTCTGAATCCGGTTGGAAATTCGGTCGTGACAACAAGTCACTGTACGCCATGGTGCGGTCCCGGCTGGTGATGCCGCGTCCGTAGAACGGCACGCCGAGACATATTTTTTCCGGAGCCACTCCCCGTTTCAGCCATGAGCCAACGGCCGTCTCCGCGCCGGACAGGGTGGAGTGCCGCTCGGGCTGGTCGTAGGCCATGAGGTGCACGCGATCCAGATAGCGCGCCCCATCATCCCACCATTCCTGGTGCGTGGCCACGGCGGCCGTCACCAGTCGGCGCGGGCCCAAAGTGCCCTTCAACATCTCCATGAAGGTGGCGTAATTCCTTGCTTCGCCGCGGGTGTCAGGATGCTCCCAGTCCAGGTCCACGCCATCCAGCTTCTCCCGCTCGCAAAGGTCGCGCAGGTTTTGTATCAGCTTATCACGGGCCAGGGAGGAATCGAGCACATGACGGAAACCTTGCGAGCGATCCGCCCCCCCGAGGCAGATCAGCAGCCGGCAACCGTGCTCAGTCCGGGCCTGCTGGAGCTGTTTCATTGCCGCCGCATTCCATGAACGCATCTCCAGTTCGCCGCTTTCGCGGGGTTCCACGGAGAATGCGATCAGATCGGTCAGATCTTTAGCGCGAGCCAGATTTTTGGAAGAGAGCCGGTAATCGGGAAGATAGCCGGCGATGACGAACCCGGACTTTTTGTCCGCCTCCGCCGCTCCGGTCATCAAACTCCCCGTGAAGGTTGCTGTGAGACCAATAAAACGGCGGCGGTTCATTTTCATCTGCTTTCCTGTTGTCTTCGCGTAAGCGGCACGATGCGCTGCTCACGCAGGCTTTGTCGTTCCTGCAATTCTTCGATGGCGGCCACGATCTTCGGCTGGATCATCTCATGCGTCTCGAAGCCTTCACCGATGCCACGCAAGAGCGTGATGGTGAGCTGGCCACCGAGATGCTCACGAAACTCTTCGAGACCGTTCAGCAACACAAGATTTCCCGTGGCATCTGCCAGCAGAAGCTCGTTCGCAAAGAGTTCAAAACCCAGCCGCTCCAGCAACGCCAGGACCCGTTCACACGACTGGGCGTCGAGGTAACCCATGCGCCGGGCATAGACCGTATCCAGCGCGATTCCGACCGCGACCGCCTCACCGTGACGGATGCGATAGTCCGATACCTGTTCCAGTTTGTGTGCCGCCCAATGGCCGAAATCCAGCGGACGGGCGGAACCGAACTCGAACGCATCACCGCTCGTGGCGATGTGGTTCAAATGTAGTTCAGCACTGCGATAAATCAAATGACGCATGGCCTCCGGCTCGAAGCGCGCCAGTGCGGCTGCATCCTTCTCGATCCGTTCGAAGAACTCGCGATCACGGATGAGCGCGACTTTTACGGCTTCCACATAGCCGTTGCGCTTGTCGCGCTCGGGCAACGAGGAGAGCAATTGGAAATCATTGATCACCGCATAAGGCGGGCAGAAGGTGCCGATGAAATTCTTTTTACCGAAAGCATTGATGCCGTTTTTCACGCCCACACCGGAATCATCCTGCGCCAAGGTCGTCGTGGGGATGCGCACATGACGAACACCGCGATGTGCCGTCGCGGCAGCCAGACCCACGACATCCAGAATCGCACCGCCACCGATGGCAATCAGGTAGGAATGGCGATCGATGTGATGACGCTCGAGGTGCGATTGGATCTCGGAGACGTGGAAGTAGGAGTTCTTCACGCGCTCGCCGCCCTCCAAGATCATCGGTGAACCCATGAGTTTCAGCCGGTCGGCATGGGCCCGGAAATACGCCTCGATGCGCCCTATGAAATCCGGCTGCGCCTTGGCCAGCGATTCATCCACGACCACGAAGGCCTTGTGGATCTTCTGGGGTTCGGCCTCCGCCAGCGTATCCCGTAGCGTGGCATTACCCAGATCGAAGACATGCTGCGTGAAGTGGACGCGGCAACGCCAGCTAACCGTGACTGTGCGCTCTATGATGGACATGTTTTTCAAGCTTACCCTTCTGACGCGCTCAGGCCAGAATTTATTGAGCCAAAGTTTAGGCAGTTGGCGAAGGCTTGGCGTTCAAGGAAACCCGGCAACTTCATTGGAATCAGGGGACTTCAGGTGGTTTTCTTGGGCTGTTTGGCCGTTTTCTTCTTGGGTTTGACGGCGGCACGCATCGCCGCCTGCCACCCTTTCTCCGCCCAGACGGCCAGTTCTTGTGGGTCGTCCAAGGCGGTCACTGGCGGGTGATAATAGGCCATGACCATGCGGTTTTCGCCATAGGTGAAGGGAGCCAGTCCGATGGATTCGAATTCCGGGCGGCTGGCTTCGTCTACCTTAAAGTAGAGCGTGTCATAGGCGATGAGCGCGAACATGCGATCCTCGCGGTAGATGCCGTAACCGCCGAACATGCTGCGGGCCGTCACCGGTGCCCAAGCGACCAGTGATTCAATGATGTGCGTCACGAATTCATTTTGCTTGGCCATGATCGTCATGGTCAAACGGCTGGATAAGCCCGTCAAGCCGATGGCGCTTGCCTTTGCTGCGTGCACCTCGTATCTACGCTTTGCGTGAAATCACTCCCCGGAACCCGTCGGTGGCTCGCCATGCTGGCGTCCGTTCTTTTTTCCAGCGCCGTCATGGCGGCGACGTATCAGCCCTCGGAGATCAAACCGCCCGCGGTTGACCGGGAGTTTCGCGGCGTCTGGATCGCTACCGTTTCGAATATCGATTGGCCCTCCAAGAAGGGGCTGCCTGCCGGCGAGCAGCAGAAGGAATTAC
>JAJNBN010000412.1 GCA_021156225.1 Verrucomicrobiota bacterium
TCTTTGCTATTTTTGCCGTGCGCCTTACGCTTGCTCCATTGATTCGGCGCTATGGTCCAATATCTGCAACTGCTCAAGCTGGTCCTCGAACAAGGCAAATTCAAAGGTGACCGCACCGGTACGGGGACATACTCCCTGTTCGGCGCGCAAGCCCGCTACAATCTGCGCGAGGGTTTCCCGCTGGTGACCACCAAGAAGACGCACCTCAAGTCCATCATCCACGAACTGCTCTGGTTCCTGAAGGGTGAGACGAACGTGCGTTACTTGCGCGAGAACGGCGTGACCATCTGGGACGAATGGGCGAAGGAAGATGGCAGCCTGGGCCGCGTCTATGGTGCGCAATGGACGGATTGGCGCACTACCGATGGCCGCTCTATCAACCAGATCGACCAGGTCATCGAGCAGATCAAAAAGAATCCGAACAGCCGCCGCCACATCGTCAGCGCGTGGAATGTCGGCGAGATCGAGCAGATGGCCTTGCCGCCATGTCACGCATTCTTCCAGTTCTACGTGCAGGATGGCGAACTAAGCTGCCAGCTCTATCAACGCAGCGCGGATCTCTTCCTCGGCGTGCCTTTTAACATCGCCTCCTACGCGCTGCTCACCATGATGGTAGCGCAAGTGTGTGACCTGAAGCCGGGAGATTTCGTTCACACCTTCGGCGATCTGCATCTCTACTCCAATCATCTGGATCAGGCGAAGCTGCAACTCTCGCGCCTGCCGCGGCCCTTGCCGCAGATGAAGATCAATCCCGCCGTGAAGAACATCCACGACTTCGTTTACGCGGATTTCGAGCTGGTCGGCTACGATCCTCATCCGGGCATCAAGGCGCCGATCGCGATCTAGGCGTGGCGTCTGGAGCGTGATCATTGCCCCGCCGGTTTGGGACGCGGAGCGATGTTCTTGAGCCACGAGGCATTGTTGCTTTCCTGGAATTTCTGATAGGCATCGGCTCCCAAGGTCTGTTGCAGATTCTGTTGTGTGGCTTCATGGATGCCCTGCAACGCCGCGTTCTTCTGTTCCTGGCTCAGGCTGGCGTTATTCCGCACCTTGCCGGCTTCCGCTTCCGCCGTCTTTTTGGTGTCCCACACTTTCACCGCCGCTTCCTTCGGCAGGTTCTGGCGTTGGACGAACTTGCTCACTCCTTTGTACTGATAATCCTTTTCCCGTTCATAGTCCGCGTAACGCGCCTCTCCCAGCGTGTTCTTGATCTGTTCATTCAATTCCTTCTGCGCGGCCTGATACTTCTCCCGGCCTTCCTTGGACTGGTCCATCATGCCGAACATGCCGCCATTCTCGTCATCGAAACCCTTGCGCAGTTTGAAGAGGTCCTTGAACTCCTGTTCGCTCGGCGTGAAGCCGTCCAGTTCCATCCGCATCATCATGGATGTCTGGCTGAGCCGGAGCTGGTATTGCTCGAACTCCTGTGGCGAAAGCATTTTTTCCAGGCTCGCTTCGTATTCCTTTTGTGCCGCCATCAGGTTCTTGCGGTCCTGCTCATCGGGAGCCCCGCCGCTCATGGACTTCATCATCTTCGCCTGGAACTGCTGCATCATCTCCAGCACTTTCGTCTGCTTCTCATCCGGCAGGAAATTCAGCAGCCGTTCGATCGGATTGAATGCAGCCGCCATCAGATCCGGCTTGTCAGCCACATCGATGCCCAGCAACTCCTTCAACAACGCCCGTTTCTCCAGCGCCAACGCCTGCAGCTTGTCCACTATCTCCGGATTCGTCGCGTCACCCATGAGCGCCTGCATGCCCGTCTCCCAATACTTGAACTCCGCCTTCGGCTTCGTGATCTCCTTGCGCCGCGCCGCGTAGAGCTTGTCCACGTCCGCCTTGATGATGTCATGGATCGTCTCCTCCGGGCACCCGATGGAGCGCAAGTTGGCGATGTACTTCTTGTAGTCGGCCGATTCCACCACCTGCCAGTTGATCTGCTTCACCACCGTGTTCGTTTCCACCGTGGTGACCTCGACCTTTTGTTTGACCACCTTGACCGCCGGTTCCGCAGGCGCTGGCGCGACCGGTGCCGGGCGTGTGACGTAATAAAACGTCGTGGCCCCCAGCACTGCGTTCAAACCCAGGGATAAAATAATGACTGCTCGTGAACTCATAGAATCTTTATATGCTGCCCGGCTGAACCGGGCGATTACAATTAACTGGGTCCGTATGGAATAGGTTACTTGGCTGCTGCGGGAGACGCCGCTTGCGGCGCATCCACCACTTCCACCAGCGTCTTCACCGATTTGATCACCACCGGTTGCGTCACCTCTTGCGCACCGGATTTGACTTTGATGTCCATAGTCATGGTCGTGGTGGATGATGTGTATTGCCCTTTCTCCACGTCATATACCGCTTCGCCCTCCAGTTTCACATTCTCGAACTGCATCGTCGCCGCCGCGGGCGTGTTGCCCAGGTTGATCTGCGCCGTGCCCGTGTTCTTGATGATCGCTGAGCGTCGTGAATTTCTTTCTTCATAACCGCTCAACGTGGATTGCACGTTGAACTTCGCCGTCGCGCCGCTGATCGGCATGTCGAAATTATTCGTCCACGAATCCCCTGGCGCGACCGGCTGGGCCGGGAGACCCTCCGGCAACAGCCCTAGCTTCTTGAGCTGCTCCTCGCTGAACTGCGCCTTGAGCAACGCGGCGGAATTTTTATCCAATCCCTTCGTCACATTGGCCACGAGATTGGACACCCCCTCCAGCCGTTCGATATTTCCCGCCGCATCCGTCACGTACCTGAACTTGTTCCCCGCGATCTTGCGGTTCAGCTTCGCCAATGCATTCGTGCGATCCGTCTTGGGATCGGAGGCTGAGTCGAAGCTCGCCATCACCTTGTCTGCCATGCGCGTCTCGATTTTGCTCGCCAGGAATTCCGCCTCCATCACCTGACCTCCCTCCGGCCGTTGACTGAGAATCGTGAGCGCGAAATCCCGCTTCACCGCATTGCCCGATTTTACTGGAGCCGGCTGGTTTGGCAACGTCATCGTGGCCTCCTGCGTTGTCTCCTCGCGCATCAGATAGCGTTTGCCTATCTCCCACTTCGGTTTCAGATCCACCGGTGGCTCCTTTGGCTTCGGCGCCTCGACTGGAGCGGCAGCCACGGGGGTTGACGGAGCAGGGGAACTCTTCTTCTTGTCCGAGCAACCCGTGCCCAGCCATAGCCCGGTCAAGGCCACAACCAGCCACACCGACGTACGACGATAGATAGAAACTCCTGCAGTCATAACCAAAACAGTAAAGTTGGTGAATCGGGTGTCACCTAGACCTACCACCCCCTGCGCCCGCCGCAATGGAAAAATGCCCCGGCAAAATGCCGTCCGTAACTTCAGGCGATTTCCTTTCCCTGCTCGGGCCGAAGAATCGTTAAACCCATTAAATCGTGAAACCGTGAATCGATTCACCATTTAACGCCTTTAACCCTTTTAACCGTTTTAACGTTCCCCGAAGCGGCCTTCCCGTCTGATCCGATTTATGTTTCCTCCGCGATTGCCTCCTGTCCTGCGGTACTCTAGCAACCAGTCCACCCTCACCGGACCAAACCCTCGCCAGCCACTTCACAAAGAAAATGCGTTAAGGGCCCGCCGAAACACGGCGTTCCATTTCCCTCTCTTCCAGCGATTAGCTGGAGGAGAGGGCCAGAGAGAGGAGGCATCCGTCCTTTCGGACCTCAGCCTTCTCACCTCGCATTTCCCCATAAGGGAACTATGTCAAAGAACAATGAAACCACCCGACCCTTGTGCTGTATCGTTTCCTCCTCCCTACGATTGAGAGCTCAAATTAAGCGTAGGTCCCTGACCCGGCCGGTTCCGCAGTGGGTACGGCAGTCGAACTTCGACCTAGGGATTCCCCGGTGGGTCATACAATCCTACGCCCACCGACGTCCCGTTCCCCCTCCGGCTTACGGACCCTGATCCATACGCCCGACACACTCACATATCCTATTCTTCATTCGGCTGGTAGGGCATCGTTGCTGCGATGCCCTGACTCTTTCCCACATCTGGGCTGCCGAACTTCAACAGGGAGTTCGAAGCCAGAATCGCCCTTCGCCCCTCTCGGAAGTCGAACTTCGACCCTCGCCCTTCCCTTAATGGTTCCATAAGGATCGCCATTTTGACGCCAATGCATCACTGGCTTGAGGTTTCCGGGATTTCTCTTTCTGCTCCTCAATTCAAAACTTAAAACTGAGAACTCGCGAGCTGCCAGCACTCTCACTTTCTCACTCCACCACCACTCAAACAACCGAAATTACTTATCCTACAGCGACATTTCTTCCAACCCCTTCGGACACAGGAAAATCCAATCAAAGATTTCCTCATTTTCACCAAAAATCACCGTCACTAAATCCAGCCAAAATTTACTTAGTTAAAAAATCCCCCTGTCACCCTTCGCCTCCGCGCCTGAAGACCGCCTGACGTTTTACTATTCCTCGTCTCATTAATCCTGCCTAAACTCTTTCCCACAAACCCGCTCCCGCGCACACGCACAAATTCATATATGAAAAAGCGTTCAGATTTCCGCATCATAGATGACCCCACCATCTGGACCGCTATCCCGCGTAAAGCCGATGCCGCCTTCGATTACCTCTATCAAAGGCTGATCGAGGAAAACGAAAAGCTCATGGCCCTCGCCGGAAAAAAGGAATGCGGCCCCTGCGATGAACCCGTCCGCAAGCAAGCCCGCCCGGCCCAGCAGATGTTGCTGCTCCTCTACCGGCTGGATTCCGAGATCCTCAATGGCGGCGTCACGCAGTTCCTTTGGAATGCCCCTTTCGAGATCGACGACGTCGGGAAAGCCATCAAGAAATTGAAACTTCCCGACCTCTCCGCCCATTACAAAAAAGTGGACGACCGCCTCATCGAGAAGATGGCTGAATGGGTTCCCCTCCGGCAAAAATGGAACGAGAAACCGGACTGGAAATATTTTCAAAAGACCTATCCGCTCCTCGACCTCGAATGGTTTGATAAAGCCTATCTGTCCAAGCACCGCGCCAAGATGATCAAAGCTCTCGTCGCCTACATCTTGGAACACAAATCAGACTTCGTCCGCCGCAAAACGGCCCGCTGACAGTTGCTTGCAACTCTCCCATGACTGCCACCCGATCGGAAACTGCCCATAAGCTCAAACCGGCTTTGGCTTTCCGCTTGGCTGCGTTGCTCTCTGCGCGGAACAAATTCGCCCTGCTTTCTCTGGCCGTCATTCTGGGGTTTCTTGCTTGGGCGATCTTGGCCAGCTTTCAAAATTCCAAAAACGTCACCATCACCCGGGGCGGATTTGAAACGAATCGCTACCGGGACGAGACCTTGCTCGCCGCCCTCGTCACCATCAGCAACCACACTTCGAGCGCCATCGCCTTTGATACCACATACCAGATTCGGGACTCGTTTGCCTGGCCCAGTCCCGCCTCCATTAAGACTTGGGCACAGGACCAGGACACCGACTCCAGCCCGATTCCACCCTTCACTGCCCGCATGATTCGTGTTCCCGTCCCTGCGCAAATGGATCGCCCTTCGCGTATTGTGGTTCGCTGCTACGATCCTTATCCCGAGATCATTACGTGGCAGGCCTATCTCCGGCCCTTTCGGAACCGGAATGAATACTATTTCAGCACCGAACAACCGGCCAACCGGACCACTCCTGTCGCTACGCCCAGCCAGGAGGGCGGCAGAAAATAGCCCACGCGATTATCGCTGGGTAACCAGGCAAAAGACGACCAAGTCCCGTCAGGGACGACAGAAACACCCAGCTTAATAACCAATGAAATGCTCCCGCCTCATCTTGATTATGCCATTGAACGACCAAACGGCCAACCAGTCATCGGCGCGTCACACCGAAGCGGAGCGTCGGAGGAAGCCTCGGGTTTGCCACGCCGCGAATCAACGGTGGTTCAGTTTCATTTCATCCACCCGCAACACCCTCCTCAACCGCCTGCTTTCCCTGTTTTGTCTCTTCGCCATGCTCGTATCTGAAACGCAGGCTGCGGAAACCACATCAAAAAGCTACCCGGTTCTCTCCGGCATCGGCCTCGCCTTGAAGAGGGAACAGGGCCACATCTTGGTGGGAAGCGTCGTCGAAATCACCTGCTGATAAGTCGGGCAAGATCCCTGAAGGTGCTCGGATCGTCTCCGTCGCCACCGGCGGCAAGGAAACCATGCTGGCTGGCAAATCCGTCGGCGAGGCTGCCGACCTTATCCGTGGCCCGGTCGGAACGAAAGTCGTGCTGACTGTGCTGCCGCCGAAAGCTCAGGAGCCGTACCAAGTCACCTTGGAGCGGGCACCCTTGGAACTCGCCGGCGTCCCTGATTCAAGCTACGCGTCTTTCATCGGCAAGCCCGCGCCTGACTTGGGGCTGTCAGCCCTTGAGCCTGCTGAAGTCAGGCGGCTTTCCGACTATCGCGGGAAAATCGTCGTCCTTGATTTCTGGGCCTCGTGGTGCCCCACCTGCTTTCCTCCCGTCACCAAAATGCAGGCCTTGGCGGAACGCCATCAGGATTGGCAGGGCAAGGTCGAATTGATCGCCGTCACGGTCGATGCCGACCTCTCGCTTGCGCGTGCGCAAATCAAGAAACAAGCCTGGCATAAGACCCGGAATTGTGCGGTCGCCTTCGATGACCTGAAGAAACTCGGTGTGAGCGTCATCCCCCTCGTCATCATCATTGCCCCCGACGGAACGATTGCGGCGATGGCTGCCGCGCAAGCCCTCGATGTCGAAAAAGAGGTGCAATCGCTCCTCACAAAGTGACTGCTCTCTCAACGCCCGGAAACCAGACGGCACAGCGAACGGGAGCCCGCCCCCTGACCTTCGGTGAGCACGACCCGCCTCCCCGCTGCCCTTTACTGAACGCCAATCCACCCGCTTGCGCATTAAGCCAAATCCCACTGGACAGCCCACCTATCCTCATTAAATTGAGCTTACCAAGATGAAAGCTTTCACACCCACAGCCAACGCGTTTAACCGCAATATGTGGTCTAATACTTACTAGTGTCATCGCGCACAGCTATGAGCTTGGACATGAATGACCCCTACGAAACTCACGCATTTTTTGCATGTCGTTTGACTGCGAGACGTGTGGGCGATTGATGGAGTTCAGTTCGCCCCACACGGAGTTCACAGACCCGTGGTATCGGGAACTTGCAAAGCAGGCCAGAGCACAGCGATGGTTTGTTCCAGCCTCCGCCGAGGGAAAGATGGACGTGATGTCAGCTTGGTGCTTCGAGTGTGCTGCCAAGCCGGGTTTTATTCCCAAACAGAGGGAAACGAAGATATGATTTTGACTCCTCCTAACCAAGCGTTGAACTTGACCCGTAAGGCAGCCTTACGCGTACACCCACACCGCCAGCAAATAAAATGAAAACCATCCCTGCACTACTCGCTGTTATCCTCCTGGCCGGTTTGACCGGTTGCCGTACCGCACCGTCATCCGTCGCGGCGCGTCCCGTGAGTGTGGTCATCAATGCCCCGGACGGCCAGCGAGTCACGGGTCATTACGTGGTCGACGGCGTCACGAATGCCGTCAACACCACTGCGCCCGTCACCCTCAAGATGCAGGCCCGTGATGTCACCTACGAGTTTCAGCGCACCGCCGGTGAGGGCGAATTCCGCGTGGCTCTTTTTGTGGGCGGTCTCTGCCGGACCTCCACCACCAGCGATCAGCGACAGGGAGTGCGCGGCGAGTTTCATCACGCTGCCAAAAAGGA
>JAJNBN010000413.1 GCA_021156225.1 Verrucomicrobiota bacterium
ATGAGGGCGCGCCAGGCGGTGTGATGGCGGAAGAAGTCATCCACCAGGCGCCAGGTATCCAGGGTGTCCGCATTATCGCGGTGTTCACGATGCCATTGGTGCAAGGCAAGCCAGCAGCAATCCTGCTTCCGGGAAGCACGGGTAAAAGCGAGTTCATCCAGCGACAGGCCGACAAGCGGAGAACGCAAGACCGCGAGGAGCGGGATATCTTGCAGCGGATTATCGAGCAGGCGCAGGAGATTTATCAGATCGAGCACTTCGATGGCGGTGAAGAACCCCGCGCGTTCCGCAAGCAAGGGCACACCGGCTTCATGGCAGGCGCGCACGAAGGATTCGGCTTTGCCTGCCGCTGAGCGCAGGAGAATGGCCATGTCTGACCAGCGCACAGCACGGAACTCTTCCGCTTCCTTGTCCCAAACCTGATGCTGGCCATCGTGCAGCTCGCGCAGACGTTTCGCGACGATGCGGGCTTCCCGTTCGGCCGTAAGGAGATCGGCCCATTCATCATCTGCTTCCGCAGCATCCTTTTCCATAACGACGAGATGCAACTCTGTGCGCAAGGCGGGTTCGGGCCAGACACCGCTAACCGGCGTGGCTGCGCTGCCCGCGCGTGAGAATGCAGCGCGTGCTTCCGGCGCACCGAATTGCAGTGCCGCTTCGGCATCATAGCGCAAGCCACCCAAGTCCGGTCGCATGAGGAAACCGAAGAGAGCATTGACCGCATCAATGACACCTTCACGGCTGCGGAAGTTCTCCGTAAGCGGCAATACTTGATGATGTTCCCCGGCAATCTTCCATTGCTGCTCGTAGGTCTGAAAGATATGCGGATTCGCGAGCCGGAAACGATAAATGCTCTGCTTCACATCACCGACCATAAAACGGTTCGCCTGCGCATCACTCCGGCTGACGGAGCCGATGAGGGCGTCTTGCGCCGCATTGATGTCCTGGCATTCATCCACGAAAATATGGTCGAAGCGCTGCTGCCAGAGGCGGGCAGTCGCTGTGGGTTGCCCCTTGTCGTTGAGCAGAAGTTGCAATGAAAGCTGCTCGAGATCGGAGAAATCCACGCCGCCCATGTCGCGTTTCGCGAGGCGATAGGCTTCGCTAAACGCTTGCGTGAGTTTGAGCAAAGCACACATCGGGTCACGCACTTGCTGCCAGTCGGCGGTGACAGGATCAGCGGGATCCTTCGGCAGTTGTGTGCGCAAGAAATTCGCGTCGTCGAAGAAAGCTTCCAGCGGTTTTCGGAATTTCTTGGTGCCGTATTTCCAGGATTCCTTTTGATCCGAGCTGGCAATGGTGCTTAGAGCTCCGGCGAGGCGTTCCAATGAGGGGATCAGAAGAAAGCCGTCCAAGGCCGTGCGGATGGCCAGGAGGTTCGCGGCATCGCGGGCGGTTTCGGCGACAATACCTTGCCATTCGTCAGCCCAGTCTTTCGCACCGGCGAGCAAGGCGGTATGCCAAAGGTCTGATTGTTCACCCGCATAGAATGCGAGGGTGTGGGTCAACCACGCCTGCGGGCGGGCGAGGGATTGCATGAAGACGTGCAATTGCCACACCAGTTTGCGGATGCCCTTGTCATCTCCGCGGCCATAGCGCTCGATAAGTTCACGGACCTGCTCGCCGTGCGGTGAAGTATCGGCATAGGCGCGCTGGAACAGGTCTTCGAGAACCATCTCAGCCAGCGGACGCGTCTGCTGCTCATCCAGCACGGTGAGCTGGGGGTCGATCTGGAGTTCGTGGAAATGCTCACGGACGAGACGCAGGCAGAAGGCGTGCAACGTGGAGATGAATGCGGTGTCCAGCAGGGCAAGCTGCTCCGCGAGGCGCAAGTCATCCGGGTTCTCGGCGAGCTTCTTTTGCAAAGCCGCGCGGATACGATGGCGCATCTCGGCGGCAGCTGCTTCCGTGAAGGTCACCATCAGGATGCGATCAATGGCGACATGCTCCTCGAGGATGAGGCGCAGGCAGCGGTTCACAAGCGTGGTGGTCTTGCCGGTGCCGGCACCGGCCACGAGCAGCGCGTTACCTCTGACTTCAATGGCGGCGCGTTGTTGGAGAGTCGCGTTGCTCATGCGGTCTCCTCCTTGGCTTTCTTCGGAAGTTTCAGCACGCGGTATTTGTCGTTCCAATCATCGAAACGGCAGACTGGGCGATAGGCGCAGTGGGTGCAGGCGGTTTCGGAATTCTTGCGATAGGGCGAGACAGAGACATCGCCTGCAAACACGCCGAGGCCGATGCGTTTCAATTGTGCCTCGATGTCATCCAGCAATTGCTCGAAATCTTTGAGGCCGACGCCATCGCGGCTACGGCTGTGAGTATTGAACTGGTCGCTCTGGTCGCGATCTGCACGGGTATCGAAGCGGTCGAGATGGTCCAGACTGTAGCGACCATGATGGCGGTGGGCTTCGCGGGAATTGAGGTTCAGTTCCTGTTGAGCGGCTTCGCGATTGCTGCCGGTGCTGTTATCCGCGCGCAGACTGATATAGAAGGCGCCAGCAGGGACGAGCCGGCCGCCGCCAAAAGGATTCTGTTCGCCAGACAGTTGCCGCAAGAACGCGAGGTAAGAAAGCAACTGAAGCTGCAAGCCGTGGTGTAGTTTGATCGCTTCGAGTTTTTTGGTGCTGGATTTGTAATCGAACACGGCGATGAGTGCCTGATCACTGCCTGGCTCGCGGAAGAGGTCGATGCGGTCGATGCGTCCGCGCAGGACCAAGGTGCGGTCATTGCCCAGATCGATCTTCCAGCCGGGCAATTCACTGCCGGTCATGCCGAAGCTCAACTCTACGGCCTCGGGATCGAAGCGGTATTGCGGCATCCAGCTCACCAGCACGGACATCAGACGCTCCAGACGTGTGATGAGCATGCGGCCGAGGAATTCGCGCTGGCGGTCATGTACGAAGAGGCCATTCCGGAAGACCGGCAAAATCTGTTCGCCCAGCTTATGCACGAGCGCAGCGGCTTCGGTGGGTGAGAGATCGCGCCAGAGACGTTGCTCGGCCTTCAATGTACGATGGAACTTGTCGAGGATCTCGTGCAGCAAGCTGCCGCGTTCCCGTACATCGGTCTCAAAGAATTCGCGTTCCTCAGCGCGCAAGCCGCGCGCGACAAAGAAGCGGAAGGGACAAGCGGAGAAATCTTCCAGGCTGCTGACGGAGCCGGGCAGCGATGTGCCATACAAGGCGGTCACCGCGGCGGGTGAGAGGTGGTCTTGCGCCAGCGCGTGCTCAATGCGGCGCTGCTGTTTGGCCAAGGCGCTGACCGGATGCCAGAAGGCTTGGCCGGCATGCGCCGTCTCCGCCTGTTCCACGCTCTCCACCCAGTTGGGCAACGAAAGGAGTTCGGGGAGGATTTGCACATCGGCGGGAGTGAGGGTGCCGTTGAAGACCTCGGGCGGATCCGTTGGGAAGAGCTGTTCGAGCTGACCGATGAAGGGAGAGGGATTGAGCGCGGTGCCCTTCTGATTCTGACGCGACCAGCAGACGACGAGCTTCTGGCGGGCGCGGGTGAAGGCGATGTAGCCAAAGAAGCGTTCGTGCGCGAGGCGTTGCTGGGCGTTCATGCCCAGTGGTTGGTCATGCTGCATGAGCACCTGACGGTCCACTTCCGTGAGAATGACGGGGGCTTCGGGTGGCGCGGGGAAGACGCCTTCATTCACGCCGAGGACGATGGCCACTTGCAGATCGGGGTTACGGGAACGATCGATGGCACCGACGGTGACTTGATCAAGTGCAGGCGGGATGACACCGATGGTGAGGCCGGCGAGACCAGCATCAACTACGGCCAGCCAGTCACGCGTGCTGAGGATGTCCGTCTCGAAGGCAAGCTGGAGGCTTTCGTCCCAGTCGTTCAATTGTTCCCAGACTGTCTGGTGGATGGCGGCGAACTCCGGATGCTGAGGATCGGGCTGACGGCTCCATTCTTCCAGCGCCTCGGTCACGTTCAACTCCACCCAAAGCTGCTTGATGATGCGGGAAAGCTCCTGGCCAGAGATGCCGCCAGGCAGGTTCATCGCGTCAACGAAGTGGATGAAGGGCGGCACGACTTGCTGGCGCAGGAATTCCAGGCGATTCGTCAGGCCGGGCTCCTTCTCGATGAGCAAAGGATCACGCCACCGTGGGCCTTCCCAACCACGGGCGAGCGCCTGGTTCTCCAATTCATCGACGAGGTTATCGTCTTTCGTGACGAGGCCGCATTTCGCGTCAAAATGGCGACGTCCCTATAGCGACCGCCCTGGCGGACGTGTTGGTGGATGGCGCGTGCGGCGTAGAGCACCTCGGCTTCGGCATCGAAGCACTGGACAAGCTGGATCCAATCACCGGCGAACCAATCCTGCGGGTCGATCCAATTCGCTTCGAGGTGGAACAAGGCGGGCGCTTCGGCGAAGCGGCTGCGTTCACGGATGCGCGGAAGGCAATCCACGACTACCTCGATGTCGGCCTCGGCTTCCAGGCGATTGCGGCAACGGCGATAGGTTTGTGCGACGACGGACCATTGGGAGAGCCAAGTGGCGGATTCCTTCGGTTCGCCATCGAGGCAGAAGGCGAGTGTGGCGTGTTCGCACAGCGGTAGGAAAGTGGCGAGTAGATGCAGCTCTTGCGGGGTCATCTCGGCGAAACCATCCATCCAGAGACCGCCGAGCTGGAACGTGCCAGCGGATTCACGCGCACTTTTCTTCAGGGCGTCCGCAGCCATCTCCAAAAGGGCGCTGACATCGTTCAGCTTGTGGTCTTTCAACCACGCGATGTAGGCGCGGAGGATGATGCCGATGTCGTGGAGTTTGTCGCCCAAACGACCTTCTGCGGGAACTTGGGCGGCCAGTTCTGCGAGTTTGGTGGGAGAGAGGCGGTGTTGCTGCACCTCGCGCAAAAGCAAGCTGAGCTGCTGGGCGAAGCCGGGCAGCCGCGCGGTAGAGCGAAAAATCTTCAGCTCGGGTTGATGCCGCGCAAGGATGGCACGGAGGACCATGACGCGGCCTTCTTCCGAGAGGATGCGCGGGGGCGTCTCGCCGAGTTCGCGCAGGATGAAATCAGCAAGGCGATCGAAGGCGACGATCTGCAGGCGCGTGTAACCGGCGAGGGAAGGATCGGCGAGTAATTGGCGCTCAAGCTGGAACGTCGCTTGTTTCGGGGCAAGCAGGAGCAAGGGCGGACCTTCGGGCCGTGCCGAAAGCTCCGCCCGGATCTCCGCGAGGCAGCGATAGGTCTTGCCGCTGCCCGCCGGGCCGAGAAGAAACGTTGCTTGCAACGGAGATACGTTAAGCGGGAGACGGGGTATGGGGGAAGTTATGAATTAAAGGGGGAAAGGGCCAGAATACAGGGCTTTCGTCCTCAGCATGGGTAGTTTGTAGGCTAAATACTGACAAGGGGTCCGGCCTTAGCACTACATGACAATCAGTCATCCACTGATTATGGACAAACGATGATTCCGGCAGAGTGAGCGCATGAAGAAATTATTCATTGCCGCCTCTGCGCTAGTCGTAACGGCGTTAACGGCTCTGACAACTCAAGCGGTCGAGCCCACTTGGGAATACGCGGTGCAGGTGAGCGCGAGTGTGCAGGCCTCGCCCGCGAGGATCACTTTGAGCTGGCCGCAAGATACTTTGAACACGCCATCCGGTTACACGGTTTATCGCAAGGCGGCCGGAGCGACCTCCTGGGGAACGGGCACTCCTTTGTCCGGGGCGACCACTTCATATGTTGATACGTCGATCGCGGCGGGCACTCCTTACGAGTATCAGATTGTGAAGGCGGGTTCGAGTTACACGGGCTACGGCTACATCTACACGGGTGTGAATGTGCCGCTGGTGGAGAACCGGGGCAAAGTGGTGCTGATCGTGGATAACACCTACGCCACGCAACTGGCCACCGAGCTGACCCGCCTGGAGAAGGACTTGATCGGCGACGGCTGGACGGTGCTGCGTCACGATGTGGCGCGCAACGCCACGCCCACCACGGTCAAGAATCTGATCAAGGCGGACTACAATGCTGATCCGGCGAATGTGAAGTCGGTGTTCCTCTTCGGCCACGTGGCGGTGCCTTACTCCGGTAACATCGTGCCTGACGGTCATGCGCCTGATCATACCGGTGCTTGGCCGGCGGATGCCTTCTACGGCGACATGGACGGATCGTGGACGGATAACAGCGTGAATAACGCCGGAGCTACCGATGTGCGTAATGACAACGTGCCCGGTGACGGC
>JAJNBN010000414.1 GCA_021156225.1 Verrucomicrobiota bacterium
TTCTTCTTCACGATCTCCTGCATGGCCAGACCGAGCTCGAAGCCCGGACGCATCCACGGCACATAATCCATCTCGCCACCGAAAATCTCCTTCGTCAGCTCCTGGCAACGGCTGGACGCCGCGATGGAGATGATCGCGTTCGGATGCATGTGATCCACGAACTTCGCCGGGATGAAGCTGTGCAACGGCGTGTCGATGGACGATGCGCGCGGGTTCAGGTTGAACGTGGTGTGGTTATAGGCCCCCACCATGTCATCCTCCGCCTGCGACTTCAGCCCCTTGTCCGTGCGCGCACCATAAGACTTCTGCAGGCCAATGAGCTTGTCCTGATAGAGCGAGGAGAAATTCTCGCGCAAGCTTGTGCGCAGATCGCCGCCGGAACCCTTCACCCACAGCACTTCGACATCTTCACCCGTGAGCGGGTCCTTCTCCATGATCTTGGAGGACGTATTGCCGCCGCCCGTGTTCGTGATGCGCTGATCCGCACCCAGTTTGTTCGAGCGATACACGAGGCGATCCATGCCCTTGAGCTTGGATGCTTCCTCATCTTTCCACAGGTCATTGACGAATTTATAGGTCTTCATTGATTTGATTATTCTTTGGGAAACTGTAATTTTTTGACGCCTTCAACCATCAACGGAATTTCTTTTTCCGCATGCGGAACTAAATCTTGGATTCGAACTACATAGCGCCTGGCGTTGACATACCCGACGTACAACCGGCCGATGACTTTCTTTCCGCCCGCCTCGGCCTCCCATTCAATCTGCTGAAAGGGATTGCCCGCAAACATGACATCGGGTCCGTTTTTCTTGGTGAAGACCTGAAACGGCCGCTGCATGCTGAGTGTGTAACCCTCGATAAAGGCGGCCATTTTTGTGGCCATGAATTTTGGATCGCGATTCTCCTCCGCCTTCTCCCTCGCAGCGACTATGAAGACCGCATAGGACTTCTCGCCCGGGTGCTGGCGACCGTAGGTGAACTCGGCAGTCCCTGCATTGGTTTCCGTGATCAGCAGTTTGAATCCCTCGGGTACAGGCAAAGTGAAATAGGCATTGGTCGAAACTTCCCCAGCCAGGACCTGTGGCATGGACGTCGCCGTGAAACCAAGGCTCAGCAGCAAAATTACAAAACGGATAATTCGACGCATATCAATAATACTGCCCAATCAGAAAGTGATTGAATTATGATTGATTTATGACTAACTCTGTCACGTAGTCAATGGGAAATTTGGAGCGCGCCCTTTAGGCCGCTTCAATATCCGCCGTGACATATGGACGTTGAAGCGGCTTAAAAGTCGCGCTCCGCAGGTCAGATGAAACGCAAACAACGCCTCAAACAGATCCTCGCGCTGCTGCAGAGCGATCCGGAGCTCTCGCTCACGGACGCGTGCGAGCGTTTGGGCGCGTCCTCGGCCACCATCCGCCGGGCGTTTGTGGAACTCGAACAGACCGGCCAGGTGGAGCGCACCTGGGGCGGCATCCGCCTTGCCGGTGGCGGCACCTTGCAGATGGGCCCGCCCGCCTTCGCAAAACGTCTCGGTGACAATGCCGACGCCAAAAAAGCCATCGCCCGAGCCGCCTCTACCCTCCTGCAAGACGGCGACGTGGTGATGATCGATGGCGGCACCACCACCTTCCAACTCGCCGAGTTCATCGCGCTCAAACGCATCCGCGTCATCACGAACTCCCTCGTCATCGCTCAGGCCATCGACCGCCTGAAAGGTTCCCAGCGCGGTGCCGAAGTCTATCTCTGCGGCGGCTTGCTGCAGCCCGAAGCCGGATTGGTCGGCGGCCCGCAAGCCGAAGCCTTCCTCCGCCAGTACCGCGCCAAGTGGGCCTTCCTCTCCGCCGCGGGCATCGATGCCGAAGCCGCGACGAACTACGAAGAGACCGTCCTCGGCAGCGAACGCGTGATGATCGAGCAAGCGTCGCAAGTCGTCCTCCTCGCCGATCACACCAAGTTCGGCAAACAAGCTATGTGCACGCTCTGTCCCATGAGCGAGGTGGATCATCTCTTCACGGACAAGTGGCCAAGTAATGAAAAGCTCTTGAAGCAGCTCAAACGGACCGGCGTTACGATCTCCTCCGTTTGAGTAAAACGTCCGGCAGCTTCATCTGCTTTGATGACCCATTAGTCCTATTTTCAGCTAAAAAAGGTTTGCACGCAGTTTTTGTTATTTGCATAAACACGCATACATGTCATCTATCACCCGTCTCTTGCCTCGCTTCCGTCGTCCCGCATTGGGGCTGATTTTGGCTGGCTGCGCCTCGGCTGCTAACGCCCAGACTGCGCCCAACACCAGCACTAATTCGCCCACGGAACTGCCGCCAGTGATCATCACCGCTCAGAAGAAAGTGGAGAACGTGCAAAGCTCCACCGTCAGTGTCACTGCCGTGCCGAAAGACGCATTGGAAATGACCGGTGCCCGCTACGTGAATGACGTGGCCCCGCTGGCCCCGAATACCTTCATCAACGAGTTCTCCGCCCGCAAACTTAGCAACCCGCGTTTCCGCGGCATCGGCGGCAGCCCGAACAATCAGGGCATCACGACGTACATCGATGGCGTTCCGCAACTGCATGGTAACATCGCCAGTCAGGAGCTGATCGGCATCGACCAGGTGGACTTCGTGCGCGGCCCTCAAGGTGCGCTCTACGGCCGTAATACGGTGGGCGGCCTCATCGACATCCGCAGCTTGAAACCCTCGCTCACGGATTGGGATGGCGGCATTCAGGCCACGTATGGCAATTACGAATACAAAGACGTTCGTATCGATTTCGGCGGTCCGATCACTGCGGATAAAGTGGGCCTGAGCCTCTCGGGCGGTTATTCCGGCCGGGATGGTTATACGCAGAATGTCGCGACCGGTGCCGACATCGACAATCGCGAAGCGGTGTTCGGCAAAGGTCAATTACTCTTTGCCCCGAATGAGAACTGGGAAGTGCGCCTGATCGTCGCCGGTGAAACGGCCGATGACGGTGATTATGCCTTGGGCGATCTGAATGCCATCCGCGCGAATCCGCATCAGGTGAATCGCAATGCGCCCGGCTCCGCCACGCGCGATATCTTCTCCACCTCCCTGCTCGCCAACTATCGCGGCGGCAGCGTGGATTTCGATTCCATCACAGGCATCGTGGGTTGGGAGACGGTCGATACGACCGACATCGCTTATGCACTGACTCCCGTGAGTCCGGTAATTTTGCGTTCCAACACGGAGAAAGCCGGTCAGTTCTCGCAGGAATTTCGCGTCTCTTCTCCCGCCGATGCTCCGCTCGAACTGGGTGATTCGCTGAGTTTGAAGTGGCAGACTGGTGTCCTCCTCTTTACGCAGAACTACGAACAGACCGCCATCAACAACATCCCAGCCTTCTTCTCTGCCAGCCAGGAAGTCTCCGAACTGAATGATTTTGGCGCGGGCATCTACGGCCAGACCACGCTGACCGCCTTTGAAAAGCTGGATTTCACCGCTGGCATCCGGGGCGATTATGAGGACAAGGAGGCCGAACTCTACAATCAGCCGTTATTCGCCGCACCGATTGTTTCCAGCCTCGGTAACAGCTACACCTCGGTCAGCCCGCATTTCGGCGTTGCCTATCGCTTCACAGATAAACACCTGGTTTACGGCACGCTCACCCGTGGCTACAAAGCCGGCGGCTTTAACTCCATCGCTCCGGCGGGCAGTCAGGAATATGAGGAGGAGAGCAGCTGGAACTACGAAACCGGCTTCAAGACCGTCTGGTTTGAAGATCGTGTTCACGTGAATATCGCGGCGTTCTACACACACTGGGATGATGTCCAATTGAACGCGCCCACGGGCACCGGCTCCTTCTACATCGACAACGTTGGTTCCGCCCATAGCAAAGGGGTGGAGCTGGATGTGAAAGCCCGCGTGATGCCGGGCTGGGATGTATTTGCCGGGGCGGGTTACACGGAAGCGCGTTTCCTGAACGGCTCCTATGATAACAATTCGAACGTGTTCCCCGTTGGCGCCATGCAACATGTCGGCGGTAACAAGCTGGCCTACTCGCCCGATTACACGGTTTATGGCGGTACCCAGGCCATTGTCCCGGTGTGCGATACCGTGAATGTGTTCTTCCGCGCGGATGTGACGGCCTACGGCCAATTCGCCTATGACGCCGTCAACGGTGCTTCCCAAAGCGCCTACAGCATCGCGAATTTCCGCGCGGGCAT
>JAJNBN010000015.1 GCA_021156225.1 Verrucomicrobiota bacterium
CGAGACTCGTCATTCCGTATGGGATCTGCGCGCCCGGGCCTTGGAGGATGGCAACCTGGGCTCGGCCATTTCCGCCACCGCCAGCTATGTGCGCAATGGCTCGCATGTGGACGTGAACGTCTCCGTCACGGGCCAGCCGCGGCCCCTGCCCCGCCTGGTGGAAAGCCATCTGCTGCGTATCAGCCAGGAAGCCACCGCCAATGCGGTGAAGCACGCACAGGCAAGCCAGATCAAGATCGAACTGAATTACCGAAACGATGCCGTGCATCTCACTGTCTCCGATGATGGCCAGGGGTTTTCACCGGAATCGGTGCCTTCGGGTGAATCTGGACATTTCGGCCTGTTGGGCATGCGCGAACGCGCCGAGAAAATGGGCGGTTTGCTGAATGTCTCCAGCGCTCCCGGACGTGGAGCGAAGATCGAGATCACCGTCACCGCCTGAAAGCACGCCCCATTAAAATCACATGACTAAAAAGAAAATCCGCCTGCTCATCGTCGACGATCATTCGCTTATGCGTATCGGGCTGACCACTTCCATCAATGTGGAGCTGGACATGGTGGTCGTGGCGGAGGCCAGCACGGGAGCGAAAGCCTTGGAGCTCTACGTCAAGCATCAGCCGGACGTGGTGCTGATGGATGTGCGCCTGCCCGGCACCAGCGGCGACCAAGTCACGGCGCAACTTTGTCTCCATCATCCCGAGGCAAAAGTCATTATGCTCTCCAGCTATGACGGCCATGAAGATATCTACCGCTGCATCCAAGCCGGTGCGCGTTCGTATCTCTCGAAAGATATTCCGCTCGACGAACTCCTGCTGGCCATCCGCAATGTATATGCCGGTCAAAGCTACCTGCCCCCTGCCATCTCTGCCCGATTAGTTGAAAGGATGCACACACCCGAGCTAAGCAATCGGGAGCTGGATGTCCTGAAACAGATCGTGAAAGGCCGTTCCAACAAGGAAGTGGCCAGTGTGCTTTCCATCGCGGAAACCACCGTGAAAGATCACGTCAGCAATATCCTGATCAAGTTGCGAGCCAATGATCGAACACAGGCCAGCACCATTGCCATCCAGCGTGGCATCGTTCACTTGGAGTGAGCGACCCCCTCCTAAAGGAGGGGTTGAGAATCCCGCTTATGCGCCCGTGACAAAAAAGGGTTCAGGGCTACCTTCCAACCGAACCCTTGTTAGCACTCTGGTATGAAGACGACCAACACCTCTGCTGTACCCTTGTTTTCACGTTTCACCCCCTGGCTTCAGCATCGGCCTCGGCTGCTGTGTAGTCTTGCCGCGCTCCTCGCCATGGTAAGCCAGACACAGGCGGCGCTGACACCCGCGGACATTCCCGGTCCGGATGGCATTGTTTATCCGGACTTTCGTCAGGCGGGAGTTCCGGGCGGCATCCCCACCGGCCTGATCATCCGCACCTCCATCACGAATCACAGCGGTTTCCCGAATGATAACAATGATGACGCCGGTGCCTTGGAAGCAGCCGCAGCCGCAGCTTCCGCAGCCGGTGGCGGTGTCGTGACGATACCCGCAGGCAACTTCTACCTCGACCGTCCTGTCATCATCACGAACGACAATGTGGTGCTGCGCGGCGCCGGCAGTGGCTCGACCAAGTTCTACTTCCGCTACTCGGCACCCACCAATGCCGTGAAATTCTACAAGCCCCTGACCAACTCCGTGGTACGGGCGAATACTTGGATCGAGATCCATGCCGACCCGACCAACCTGCAAATCCTGCGCATCAAGTATAACAACACCACGCTGAGTGCGGTGACGAATGCACCGGGCAGTTGGGGTGCACGCTTCTTCCTGACGATAAGCGGCGGTACGGCGATCAACGCGGCTGGCGCAGGCACGAGAACGCTTACAGCCATCGCGGAATATACCGGCGGCATCGTCCGCTCCAATAACATCACGGTAAATCTCGTCAGCGGCACCGACCCGAATCCGAACCGCACCCCCAGTATGCTGGGCGCGATCAACTTCTGCGGCATCGGCAATACGGGCAGCAAGTTTCTCCTGACCGCCAACGGCACCCGCGGCAGCACCACGCTCACGGTCACAAATACTCACAACATTGTCGCTGGTGATGGCATTGAACTCGTCGCCCCAGCCACCGACCGCTGGGATGATGAAGTGGACAATCTGTGCCCGGGCGATCTGTTCCGTCATTACCTGTACAAAGTCGTCAGCGTGAGCGGCAACGTGCTCACACTGAACCAGCCATTGCGTATCGATTACCCCACTATTGACGGTTCCTACGTGCAGAAGTTCATTCCCCTGCGCAATTGCGGTGTGGAGAACTTCTATGTGGAGCAAACCAAGAACCTCTGGACCAGCGGCGTCATCTTCTCCAAGGCATGGGAGTGCTGGGCGACCGGCATGACGATCAAGAAAGCGGGACGTTTTCCCCTCTACATGATCCCTTCCAAATGGTGCGAGATCCGTAACAGCACGTTCGATGATGCCTGGTGGAAAGGCGATGGCGGCACGGCGTATGTCGGTTGGGAAAAAGCTTATGACTGTCTCATGGAAAATGTGACGACCTACAAGATGCGCCATGCTCCGCTGGTGCAATGGTCCGCCGCCGGCAACGTCATCCGCAACAGCTTCTTCTATGACAGCGATGCCCAATGGCATTCCGGTTGGACGCATGAGAACCTGTTCGAGAACAACATCATCGAGTGCAACATCGGTAACGGCAGCTATGGCTATGGCATGTGGGCCTCGCCTCCCGAAGATGTGCAGCACGGCCCAAATGGTCCGCGTAACGTCATCTATAACAATGACGTGACCTCACCCAAGACGGGTGTCTGGCTGGGTGGCCAGAACCGCGAATGGTTGATCTTGCACAACCGCTTCGCCACGGATTCCGGCCAAGGCGTTTACGCCAAGGACAGCAGCAGCGACCACATCATCGAAGGCAATGTCTTCTCCATGAAGAACGGCATTAACGGCATCTGGCTGAACACGGCCAACTGCACCGGCGTGGAAGTGGTGAACAACAAGTTCTACGGCGTGGCGAACAGCGCGGAGATTGTCGGGGGCGCCATCGGTGCAGCGGTTTCCACCGGCAACACCACCGCGGATTACATCACTCCAGTTTTCTGGGTGAACAATGGTTTCGAGAGCAGCTTGGCGAACTGGAGCAATACGGGTGACGGCGGCATGAGCGCCGTGAACACGGCGGCCAAGCGCACGGGCAGCTATGGCTTGCGCGTGACGGATGGCAGCACGTCCGCCGGCTCATCGCTCTATTCGCAGGCGTTCACGGTGCAGGCGGGGAAAGGTTATCTGTGCCGCTTCTGGGCGAAGTCGGTTTCCGGCTCCGGGTTGGGCGTTTATCTGAAATTCTACAACTCCGGCGGCACGGAAATCCTGAGCGTCAGCACGGGTGTGCCGAGCACCGGCATTTGGGCGAAGTATTATGTGGAAGAAGTCTCTCCGCCAGGAGCCACGACAGCCAAGATCTGGATCCGTGCGTATAGTGGGGACATTGTCACCATGGATCTGGATGATTTCGAGTTCGGCGAATTGCCGTTTGAGATCGCCAATCCGAGCTTCGAGAACGGTACGAACTTCTGGAACTTTGCTGCGGATAACGGCATGAGCACGGTGACCACCGGTGCAGCCAAGACAGGCACCTATGGCCTCCACATCGTAGATAACAGCGGCACGCTCGGTTCTTCGGCAGAAAGCGTCAGCTTCGCCGTCACGCCGGGCAAGACGTATCAATGCCGGTTCTGGGGCCGCATCACCTCGGGCAGCGGCCTGGCCGTCTATCTTGATTACTCAACTTCGGGCGGTAGTCCCATCTCGCCACCGACGTATGAGGAAATCCCGACCAATACGACGGAGTGGCGGCAATACATCGTGCGCGGTGTGGCTCCGACCAATGCCGCGACGGTGAAAGTCTGGATTCATTCCTACTCGGGAGCGATTGTGACGGGTGATGTGGATGATCTGGTGTTCTCGGAAGTGGAGCCCCGACCGGTCCCCGCTCTGACTTCCATCTACGCGTGGCAGAAGAATCCTTGGATACCCTTCAATCTGGCTAATCCGGGATTTGAGAGCAACCTGACGGGGTGGGATATCACTGGTGATGCGGGCATGAGCTCCGCTGTCGCCGCAGCAGCCTATGCTGGCACTAAAGGCCTGCGGGTCATTGATGGCGTGACGAATGCGGGTTCCTCCGTGGCCTCGGTCAATTTCCCGGCCGAAGCTGGCAAGAACTATCAGGTGCGCTATCGGGCGAAAAACGTCTCCGGCAGCGGCATCGGGGTTTACATCCAGTTCTACAACTCGGGCGGCACCAACATCGGCCAGCAGGTGCAAGGCCTGGGAACGTCCACCTCATGGGCCGCATACACCCTGAACGCGGTGGCCCCGGCCAATACGGCCAGTGTCCGCGTTTGGGTCCATTCTTACAGCGCCAACATCGTGACCGCTGACTTCGACGAGTTCGAATTCGGCGAATACGGCATCCTGCCTTGATCAGACACGGTTCAGCGAATTGCAGCAGGGCGCGAGGCGGTTGCCTCGCGCCTTTTGCATTGCCGTCCGGCAGTGGAACGGGAAAACGTTTCTCCAAGATCTTTTATTGCTGACTTTTAGAGGGAAGCAGATTAACCGTTCTCCAAGTTCAACCGCTTAACCAAGGGCACATTGTGAGTCATACGGCTAATTACCTGCATTCCGAGACGCAGGGACAACAGATAGAAATCGCCACGCTGGTGAACTATCTCATCATGGACGCCTTGGAGGCCAGGACCAGTGACATCCATGTGGAGCCGTGGGAGAGCACGCTGGTGGTCCGCGTGCGCATCAACGGCCAGCTCGTGGTGCTCGAGCATCTGCCTTTGGACCTGATGGAAAAGGTCATCGCCCGCTTCAAGATCATGGCAGACCTGAAATCCTTCGAAAAGGGCATGCCGCAAGATGGTCGCGCCAGCCTTCCCCCTGAATTCGGCGGAGTGACTCTCCGTGTTTCCATCTTCCCGCTGATCAATGGGGAAAAGGCGGTGATCCGTATCTTTGATCCGCGCAACCGGAAGTTTGATCTCAAGCTCCTCGGTTTTGAAGACGACATCCTGGAAGATTTTCTGCAACTGCTGGAAAAACCCAGCGGCCTCATCCTGTTGAATGGTCCCACGGGTTCCGGCAAGACGACGGCCATCTATGCTTCCGTCTATCACCTCATTCAAAAACGCGGTTCAGGTATCAGCATCAGCACGGTAGAAGACCCGGTGGAAGCTCCTTTGGCGATGGTCAGCCAGTCGCAGTTGAATCCCGCCACCGGCTTTACCTACCCTATCGCCCTGCGCTCCCTACTGCGACAGGATCCGGAGGTCATCGTGATCGGTGAGATCCGGGATCCAGACACGGCTTCCATCGCCGTGCAGGCCGGTCTGACCGGTCACTTGGTCATCAGTACGATTCACTCGGGCAGCACCGCCGGAGTATTTGCCCGCATGGTGAACATGGATATCGAGCCGTTCCTGCTCTGCTCCAGCATCATCGGGGTGTTGGGTGTCCGGCTCGTACGCAAGAATTGCCCCTATTGCCTGGTTCCTTACGAACCCGCTCCCGCCTTGCTGGAAAAATTACCCCCTCAGGTGGTGGATGAAGCACAGTTCCGCATGGGCAGCGGATGCGCACATTGCAATAATGTCGGTTTTTTGGGCCGCACGGTCATCACTGAGTTATTGATCCCGAACGAGAAGTTCCGTGCCGCAGCGATGAGCAAGCAACCCAACCGCGTATTGCAGGACATCGCTGTCGAAGCAGGGATGCTCACCCTGTACGACACCGGGCTGCGTCGGGTATTACGTGGAGAAACTACATTTGAGGAACTGTTGGCCGTCACCAGTTCTGACCAGATGTAACAAGGTTTTGCAGCATGTAACGCAGTCGTTGCTTTGCAATTGGGCTGACTAGGGTTACCCTGTTTTCGGAATGGCGTGGAAGCTGGTTTTGGCGGTTCTGGCAACTTTGAGTTGCGGGCTTACTGTGTGGCAACACATTGTGGCGCGGCGCTTTGCCCTGCATCGTAAGAACCAGCCGACCGACAACACGTCTGCGGTCACTCTACTCAAGCCGCTCAAAGGGATTGAACCCGGCACCGAAGACTGTCTGCGGAGCTGGTTCACGCAAAACTATCGGGGACCGGTCCAGATTCTTTTGGGAGTGGCCGACTTGAACGATCCCGTCTGCCTCATCGTGAAGAAATTGCGGAAGGAGTTTCCCGCCATCGATGCCCAATTAATCCATTGCGGACGCAAGCTGGGCACGAACGCCAAAGTCTCCTCACTCATCCAGCTTCGTCGCGAAGCCAGGCATGAGATCATCGTGATCAGTGATGCCGATGTATTCGTCAGTCAAGATTTTCTAGAGCAGAATATTCCCTTGCTGACGGATGAAAAAGTGGGATTGGTGAATTTCTTTTATCAACTCGGGGAACCGCTGACTCCGGCCATGCGGTGGGAAGCCGTCGCGATCAATGGTGATTTCTGGAGCCAAGTGCTGCAATCCCGCTCGCTGAAGCCGATCGATTTTGCGCTCGGTGCGGTGATGATCACGCGGGAGAAGCAGCTTAAGGAGATCGGCGGGTTTGAGGAACTGGCGGAGTATTTGGCGGACGATTACCGACTGGGCAACCTCATTGCGAAGCGGGGTTATCGCATCGAGCTGTCCGGGCAAGTGGTGGAATGCCGTTCGCAGCCGATGACATGGAGCGAGGTCTGGAAGCATCAGTTCCGCTGGGCGCGCACTATCCGTATCTGCCAGCCGGCGCCTTATTTCATGAGCATTCTGAGCAACGCGACGCTCTGGCCTTTGCTTTGGTTACTGGTGAATCCCACGATTTCTGTGGCCATGACGGTGGCTGCATACCTTCTCATTCGCATCTACACGGCCAGCGCAAATCAGCAAATGTTGACACGTAACACCTCGCATTTGCCGTGGTTGTGGTTGATTCCGATAAAGGATATCTGCCAGGTGATGATGTGGGCACTTTCCTTTCTCACCACCCGCATCGTCTGGCGTGGCACTTATTACAACGTGTCTCCGGGTGGCAAGCTGGTGGAATCCGCCTGAGCGGCCTTTCCCTTGCCTTGACGCCCTTCCCCTCCCGTCTTTAGCTTCAGCGGTGTTCCGCTTATGCTCACTGAAGGCATCCTCAACCCGCAACTGCGCTCGTTGCTCGCCCGCGTGCGACATACGAACACACTCGTCATCGCCGACTACGCCTTCCCCTTCTGGCCAGGAATCGAGATTGTGGATTTGTCCCTCGTCCAAGGCGTGCCGACCACCATTCAGTTGCTCGACGCTATTCTGCCGGTGTGGAAATGCGGCGAGATATTCATGGCGGAGGAGTTCAATTCGCATAACCCGAAGAAAGTACGAGACACTTTTAGCAAAGCCCGCCGTGGCGTGAAGACCACGTTTGAGCCGCATTTGCATCTGAAGCTGCGGGTGCCGGCCGCCATCGGCATCATCCGCACGGGCGATAACACGATTTACAGCAATATGGTCCTTGTCTCTGCCTGATCTGATTTAACATTCATGAAGTCTGCCATCACCATTTCACTCTGCCTGGAAGCCAAGGGTGGTCCATTCGTTTATTGGGGCAATCTCGACGCCAGCATGGCCAAAGCGGCAGCGCTCGGTTTTGATGCTGTAGAAATATTCCCCCGCTCTGTCGAGGACCTGAACGCCAAGGAAATCCGTTCCCTGCTGACCAAGCATAATCTCAAGCTCGCCGCGATGGGCACAGGCGCTGGCTGGGTGGCGCACAAGCTGCGTCTGACCGATCCTGATGCCACGCAACGCCGTCGCGCACGGGATTTTGTCGGTAGCGTGATTGATTTCGCCGGAGCCTTCGGCGCGCCCGCCATCCTCGGCTCCATGCAAGGGCGCTGGGGCGATGGCGTCACCCGTGAGCAGGCTTTCGGCTCGCTGGCAGAAGCGCTGGAACAACTCGCACCACGCGCCCATGCGCTGGGTGTGCCATTCCTTTACGAGTTCTTGAACCGTTACGAGACGAACCTCTTTAACAACGTCCATGATGCCTTGGAATTTCTGAAGCCGCTGCGCACGCA
This sequence comes from Verrucomicrobiota bacterium, assembly GCA_021156225.1. Classification (GTDB taxonomy): domain Bacteria; phylum Verrucomicrobiota; class Verrucomicrobiia; order Limisphaerales; family JAEYXS01; genus JAEYXS01. Next base: position 8,105 of record JAJNBN010000015.1, read on the forward strand.
GAACGTCAAACTGCTCTGTGACTTGTTCCACATGAACATCGAGGAAGCGGATATTCCGGCGGCATTGCGACTCGCGGGTGACAAGGTCGGCCATGTGCATTTCGCTGATAATAATCGTCGTGCGATCGGTCTTGGTCACACGGATATGCCGCCGATCATCAAGGCTTTGAAAGACATTGGCTATACCGGCTACCTTTCCGCTGAGATATTGCCATTGCCGGATGAAGACACGGCGGGGAAACAGACTATCACGAGTTTCAAGATGCTAACCCAGGCTTGATGAGAGTCGAAAATCATGCGCGAAATCGCTCTCGAAATCCAAGGACTTGGCATAATTCTGTATTCGCCGCATGCTATTGCCCACATCACCGAAGGCTCGGACTATCTCGGCAGTGATTTCACTGAACCGGCTGATGTGGCCCGCCATGTGATGGCGTGTGGTCTGACAGGTTTCTGCACTGGCAGCCCGGGAAACTATTCATTGAGATTCATAGATTCCCCACCTGAGGAGAAAGCCTTCCAAGCATCGCATTACAAGCTTCGTTTGGGCCTGCAAGTCAAAGATGGCATCATCTGTGTGCGAGACCTGTATGACCTCATAGCGTGGGACGGCTCTTGCCCTGAGAACCAACAGTTGGCTGTGCCGGATGGCTGTTACCGGCTAACCGTGCTGACTTCGATACCTCCAAGTGGCATCGTCGGTGACAATCAAACCATCATCATCTACCTTGAAAATATGAACGAGAAGCCTGCGTTGCGTTGGGAAGGCGTTCCCATGTTATGCGAATAGGCGCTTTATAAACCTAGTAACACCTCGTAATATCCAAAAACGTGTTAAAGCATCAACTCATTCACCCGAAGATCAACGAAGTGCTCGCCCGTGCGGGGCATCATTCGAGCATCTTGATCGCTGACGGCAATTATCCCGCCTCGACCAAGAAAGGCCCGAACGCTGAGGTCGTCTGTATGAACCTTTCACCGGGGGTCATCACGGTGTCGCAAGCATTGCGTGCCTTGCTCAGTGCAGTGCCGGTGGATTTTGTGAACACGATGGGCATCCCTGCGGATGACGCTTACGCGCAAAAAGGTGAACCGCCGGTGTGGGCCGAATACCGGCAGATCATCAAGGAATCCAAACTCAAGCTGAAGCTGGAGCCGATCTCCAAATGGGATTTTTACAAGGTCGTGGAATCGCCAGATCACGTCCTCACCATCCAGACGGGTGACCAAGCCCTGTGGGGTAATGTGCTGCTCACGATGGGTTGCCGGACATAGAATTGCGATATGAATCCCACACCCCAGATCGCTCCAACCGAACGTCTGGCGTCCGTGGATGCCTATCGCGGCATGGTCATGTTTCTGATGATGGCGGAGGTGTTGAACTTCCGCTCCGTGTCGCGAGCTTTGCCGGACAGTGACGTGTGGGGATTTCTCGCGTATCTGCAATACCACGTGGATTGGGTCGGCTGCACCCTACATGACCTCATCCAACCATCGTTCTCTTTCCTGGTCGGCGTTGCCCTGCCCTTTTCGCTGGCCAGTCGCACGGCCAAAGGACAATCAGCAACTCAACTCACGCTGCACGCGTTTTGGCGTGCGTTTGTGCTCATCATGCTAGGAGTGCTGCTGCGCTCGGTGGGCAAGCCCATGTTGAACTGGACGTTTGAGGATACGCTTTCCCAGATCGGTTTGGGTTACGGATTTTTGTTCATTCTCGGGCAACGTTCGATGAAAGTGCAATGGGCGGCATTGGGGGTGATTCTTGTGGGTTATTGGGCAGCGTTTGTCATATATCCTTTGCCGCCTGCGGATTTTCCTTATGCGAAAGTCAATGTGTCCAAGGAATGGCTGGATACTTATGGCTTCACCGGGTTCGCAGCGCATTGGCAGAAGAACAGCAACCTCGCGTGGGCTTTCGATACGTGGTGGATGAATCTTTTTCCACGCGAAAAACCTTTTGAATTCAATGGTGGCGGTTATGCCACGCTGAGTTTCATTCCAACATTAGGCACGATGATTCTGGGACTCATCGCGGGTGGTATCCTGCGTAGCGAACGCACGGCTTGGGATAAAGTGAAGTGGTTTGCGGCGGCGGGTGTCATTGGATTGGCGAGCGGCTGGCTTCTGAGCGCGCTGGGGATTTGCCCGGTGGTGAAACGCATCTGGACGCCGAGCTGGGTGCTCTTTAGCGGAGGCTGGTGCTTCCTCTTCCTTGCGGGCTTTTATGCGCTCATGGATATCCGCCAGCGGCGTGGCTGGGCGTTTCCGCTCATGGTCGTTGGCGCGAACTCCATCGCGGCCTATGTGATGGCGCATCTGTTCGAGGGTTTCATCATGAAAATGCTCAAGACGGTGTTCGGGCAGGAGGCGTTCAAGGTTTTTGGTGCGCCGTATGAGCCGGTCTTTTTGGGTGCGGCCACATTGTTGGTGTTGTGGCTGATATTGCTGTGGATGTATCGGCGAAAGATTTTCCTGAAGGTATAACAGACGGGCCTCGCAAAAATTCGCGCTCGTCAGCGGCTTCAATTCAGGCTTTAACATAGAGCATGAAATCCAAGGTGTTGCTGTCACTGGGCGCAGCCGTACTGGGAGCTTATGCCGCTTTCGCTCAGGCGGAATCGAAGCGGATGCCGGACCAGCATCTCACCGTGGAGGTGATGGAGCGAACGAACCGGCTGACGCGACTCACTGCCAAGTTTATCCGGATGGAGCCGCCGTATGCTTCATTCTGCAAATTCCCGCATGCCAAAGCGGAGCAGAGCCCGCATGATTTTGCTTATTCGCACGTTTACATGAATGTGCCGGGCATCAATGCGCTCAAGACCGGGATGACGAACTATCCGGTGGGAACGCTCGTGCTGAAGGAGAAGAGAGTAAATCAGGAACAAGTTTTTCCGAGCCTGTTCACGGGCATGATCAAGCGGGAGAAAGGTTATAACCCGGAAGCGGGTGATTGGGAATTCTTTGCGGCGAACGGCAAAGGAAATCTGATCGTCGCACGCGGCAAGATTACTTCCTGCATGGATTGCCACTCCAAGCATCAGAAGACGGATTATCTCACGGAAAGTTGGAAGACGAGTCCGGCCATTTCGTCAATCCGAGAGGGAAATATCCTCGATCACCACATATCCCAGTTAGCGGCCGGAAGAAGCAATCGCTTGAGCAAGCTTACCAAGCAACCAATGCCAATGCCAGATCTTGCCAGCAGATTGTGCGGTGTGGATGCAAGCCAATGGCCGACATTTAAAATCATGTCATCTGATCCCAAGTTGCAACCGAAAGTGGACATTGGGGACTGGGGCCATTCCCTTGCCAGAAAGACTCGCTATGCCCAAGTGTATATCTCGCAAGATGCAGCCACTTTGGCCCAAGCGAAGGAGAAGGATCGCGTGTATCCAGTGGGAACGCTGGTGCTCAAGGAGAAGACCACCCATGCTGATGGCAGCGGCACAGAGCTCTTCACCGGAATGTTAAAACGTGAGGCCGGTTACAACCCCGAAGGTGGCGATTGGGAGTTTCTCGTCCTCAGTGGCGATGCGACCGCCGTAACAGCCCGGGGCAAGATTGCGTCCTGCTTGGACTGCCACTCACGGCATCAGAAAACGGATTACCTGACGGAAAGCTGGAAAGAAGCCAAGTAATAGTGCATCTCAGTGCTTAACGCATGTTGCTCTTGGGGAAGAGCGCTTTGTCGGGATGTGCGTTCAGGGCGGTGAGCAGTTTCTTGGTGAGATTACTTTTCACTGTGCCCGCTTCTTTGGGATGGACGAGGTAGCGGACAATGGCTTCCACCCAAGTGTTCTCTATGGCGCGAAAATAGACGACGGGACGTTCCTTCACTTCGAGGTCGTTCACCGGGGTGTGAGCGAGGAGATCGCGATAAGTTTTCACTTTGTCCATCATGGATTCACCGATTTCTTCGGCGACGATCTTTTCCATAACCGAACTGATGAACTCCAAATCGCTCTCATAAGCGATCTCAAATTTTATCTCGTTCCACACATACGGAAAGAGCGGCCAGGAGTAGTTGAATACCGGCGTGGTGAAGACGTTGGTGTTCGGGAATTTGATGAGGCGTCCGCTGGGATGATCGGAAGAAAGATGGCGTCCGCCGATCTCCCAGACGGTGGTGTCGAGGTAGTTCACATCGATGACATCACCGCGCACTTCACCGATCTCGATGCGGTCGCCGACGCGATATGGCGCGCGGGCTAGGATGTAAATCCAGCCGATGAAACTGGAAATGGGCGTCTGAAGCGCGAAGCCGAGGATGAGCGAGATGAGGCCGAGAGACACGGCGGCGGCATACCAGTTCACGAACAGGACGGAGACGACGATGAAAACAAGGATGAGCGTGACGCAGAGCCGCAGGATGCGGGTAAGATTAAATTTCGAAACAGGATTGCAGAGCTGGCCGATGGCATAGATCTCGACGCCTTTAGCAATCATCAGCACAAGGGCCACGCCGCCGATGCCTTGCAAGTAGCGTTGAATCTTTTCCTGCAGGGCGGGTGTGAACCAGTCGGAGCGCCAGACAAGAAACTGGGCGGCACCGGCCAGAAGGAGGAGCAAAATCAGATACGGAAGCACCCAGGTGAGGCTGGGCGTGGGTGCTGTCTTGCAGCCCTGTGAGGCATTGGCCTTCGCGCTGATCTCCGAGGGGTTCTCGGTTTCTTCAGCGGCCTGCTCGAGTTGCGCCAAGCGATTCGGGCGATCCTTCTTCAAGGATGGCGGCGGTTCCATGAAGGTTTATTTAGCAGGAAAAATGCCCGTGATTACTTCACCCTTTCAGCGCAGAACACGGCTAAAGGGGTTGCAGGTTGCAATCACAGAGGCGCTTTGATGCAGAACGCCAACTCACTAGACCTCGCAGATACAGCCAAGGAGGCAGGGCTCGGAGGCGCCGGTGGTGCTGGGGAGATTGCCGGGGACGCCGTGGAGGCGTTGCCAAGCGAGGAGGGCAAAGGCGGCGGCTTCAATGCTTTGGGTGGGCCAGCCGAGGGTGTCGGTGGTACAGGCCAAGGTGTTGAGATTCGCCTCGATGCGTTCGCGTAGGAAGCTGTTCATGGCACCGCCGCCGCAGAGGATAACTTGGTCAATGGGTTGAGGCAGGTGCTTGGTGTAATTCAGCGCGAGGGTGGCGGCGGTGAATTCGGTGAGGGTGGCGAGGCGGTCTTCAATAGTGAGGGCGTTCAAGCGCTTAGCATGTTTGCGCCAGAAGGGTTCGCCGAAGAGTTCGCGGCCGGTGCTCTTGGGTGGGGACTTGCGGAAGTATGGGTGCTTCAGCCATTCGCGCAGGAGGGGTTCATTCACTTTTCCTTGGCGGGCGAGTTGGCCGTTTTTGTCGAAGGCCTTTTTGCCGCCGGTGTGCTCGCGCAGGGCGAGGTCGAGGAGGACGTTGGCGGGGCCGGTGTCGAAGGCTTGAATCTTCGGTGAGGCGGCCTTGGCGTTGCGCCAGTCGATGGAGGTGACGTTGCTGATGCCGCCGAGGTTGTTCACGCAGATGTGCTGGCCTTTCTGAGCGAAGGCGCGAACGTGGAACATGGTGGCGAGGGGCGCGCCCTGCCCTCCGGCGGCGAGGTCGTTCGCGCGGAAGTTATAAACAACAGGCACGCGGAGTGCGCGGGCGAGGTAGGCGGGTTCGCCGATCTGCCAGGTGGCGGGGGCTTTGCGGTCGGCGTTGTGGAAAATGGTTTGGCCGTGGAGGCCGATGGCCTTGGCGCGTTTGGCTGCGGGATGGCTGGTGGCGGCCTGGGCGTAGAAGCGGCCGAGGTCATGTTGAAGCTGGCCGAGTTCGTAGGTGCTAGCGTTATCCGAAGCGGCGGCGTGGAGGCGTTTTTGCAGGGGTTTCGGAAACGGGACGGACCAGAGTTCGTCCAGCTTCATGGTGGACCAGGTGATGGTGCAGAGGGCGCAGTCCACTGCGTCGATGCTGGTGCCGGACATGAGGCCGAGGATGTGCATGAGGCACTTACTAAAGCATACGAGCCTTGGCGGCAAGGAGTTGCGTGAAGCTCAAAGTTCAAAACTCAAAGCTCAAAAGCTGCGTCCTTGAACTTTGAGCTTTGAGCTTCTTTTTCATCTCTTATACTGTCCGGCTATGTCGTTGGTGAAGAAGACGCGGATTTTAGTCGGGATGAGCGGTGGAGTGGATTCCTCCGCCACGGCGGCTTTGCTCATTGAGCAGGGCTTCGACGTGGTAGGGGTGACGCTCAAGCTCTGGCCGCAGGATTGCGTCTCGCGGGCGGAGGACAAGTGCTGCGGGCCGCAGGCGGTGATGGATGCGCGGGCGGTGTGTCACAAGCTGGGGGTGCCCTACTATCTCATCGATGAGTCGGCGGATTTCCAGAAGAAGGTGATCCAATATTTTGCGGATGAATATAAGTCCGGGCGCACGCCGAATCCATGTGTGATGTGCAACCAGCATCTGAAGTTCGGCACGTTGCTGGAACGGGCGCGGCAATTAGGCGCGGAATACATCGCCACGGGACATTTTGCGCGGTTGGAGAAAGATCCAGTGACGGGGCGCACGTTGTTGAAGCGTGGCAAGGATATGAAGAAGGATCAGAGTTACTTCCTCTTCTCGCTGCGGCAGGACCAGCTTTCGCGGGCGATGTTCCCTTTGGGCGAGCATACGAAGAGTGATACGCGGGAGGTGGCGCGGTCGTGCAATCTCAAGACGGCGGACAAGGAAGAGAGCATGGAGATCTGCTTCGTGCCGGATAATAATTACGGGCGTTTCCTCCAAGAGGCGAAGCTGGTGGACAAGTCGCGCGGGGATATCGTGGATGTGTATGGCACGAAGCTGGGCGAGCATGATGGCATCGCGTTCTACACCATCGGGCAGCGGAAGGGATTGGGGATTTCTTCGGCGAAGCCGCTGTATGTCATTGAGCTGGATGCGGAGTCGAATCGGGTGATCGTGGGGGATGATACGTTGCTGGAACGGGATGAGTTCACGGTGCAGTATTGCAACTGGATCCCGTTCGAGAAGCCGCCGGAGTCGTTCGAGGCGCTGGCGAAGATCCGGTATAATCATCCGGGCGCGATGGCGACGGTGTATCCGCAGGCGGATGGCACAGCGCGGGTGAAGTTACACACGCCGCAACGCGCGGTGACGCCGGGTCAGGCGTGTGTGTTTTATCAGGAGGATCTGGTGGTGGGTGGCGGGTGGATTATGGTGCATCCGAGGGCGAGCGGTGTGGCGGGGAATTGAGGAAGCACATACTCCCACCAACAAACTACGGATGCTCTCTCCAATTTCCGTGCTCATCGTAGTTAATTGATTGCGGCCAACCACAA
>JAJNBN010000415.1 GCA_021156225.1 Verrucomicrobiota bacterium
CCAGCAACGCATCCCGGATGCTCTCCGCCTCGATCCGTCGCACGCGATAATGCGAGAGCAGATCATTCACCGCATCCACCTGTTGCGCCGCTTCAGATGACTCACTGCTCTGCTGCCATGTCTGTGAAAGCATCAACGTCCTGATCAGTTTCTTTTCCGACCAGCCACCCCTCACCAACTGCGTGGCTAGGTAATCCAGCAATTCCGGATGCGTCGGCTCTGCACCCAAGCGCCCGAAATTGTCCACTGTCGCCACGATCCCGCGCCCGAACAGGTGCTGCCAGATACGGTTCACCATCACTCGCGCCGTCAGCGGATTCTTCGCATCCGCGATCGACTCCGCCAGCTCCAGTCGCCCCGTCGGACGGCTCATTGCCTTGTCACCTTTGAAACCAAAATCCGCCTTGCCCAGCACTTGCAAGAACCCACGCGGCACCAAGTCCCCCGGCTTCAGATGATCTCCACGTGGCATCAGCGGCGCATCTTCACCCTCCGTCTCCAGCACACCCGGTGCCCGTCGCGCCACTGGCACTTCAGCTTCTAGCTTGCGATACGCCGCGATCACCGCAGCCCCGCTGCTGCCGATTCCCTCCACGTCATTCGGCAACAATCCCCGCCGCACAAAATAATCCAGCAACGCTCGCTGCGACTCCGTCATCGTGCCACCCTGCCACGCCCGGATCGCTGCGGCCAAAGCCGTCTGATACGCCTTCACCAATTCATCCGCACTCTTCGGCGCCGCCACTACACTCAACGCCAATGCGGGCATCACCTCATCCTTCGGCAACACATTGGAATTATGAAACACCACCTTCTCCACGCCGAACCACGAACGCCCGTTCACCGGCGTATCCTTCGTCGCCAGCGGCCGCGTCAGATCATCAAACGTACCGAATTCCAAGTAAGCCCACGACCCCTTGCGATAGGCCGTATCCATCCGTGCCCAGCCCGGCTCATCCTTGGTCAGGATCGCCTTCGGATAAATCGGATTCATCGGCAGCGGATAGTTGTCCACGATCACCCGCACCATCGCGCCACCCCCACCCAGCACCTTCACACTGATGCTGTCCGTCTCGATCTTGAACCGTGGCGACGTGAATAACGCCCCATGCTTCTTGGTCAGCAGATGTGAATAAATTCCCGCCGGATAAATCCCATCCACCACCTCCACCCCATCTGGCTCCAAAGCAAACTCCCCAGTACTCCCTGTCTTTGTTGGTAGATTCTGCCCCTCACGAAACCACTGCGCATCATCTCCGTTCACCAGATTCCATTTCGTGACGTAAGCACTCGCATTACTCTGCTGCCGCGCCACCAATTCAACCTGCTGCCTCTGCGCCCAAGCCGTCCACTTGTCCGCCAATTCCTGTTCCTTCAATCCATTGAACTTCACCCACGCATACAATGGATTGAACTCATTCCGTGTGGCCTCATCGAAAGCCGCCTTCTGGCCCGCCTTGCCAGCCGCGATCGATTCTTGCTGGCGTTTCAGTTCCGCTAACTGCTTCGCCGCTTGCTGATACTTCTCTTTCTCCTGCGGCGTCATCGCCGCCAGCAAATCCTCTTGGCTCACCCCACCCGGCCCCTCTTCAAACGAAGCACTCACCTCTTCCGCCGACAACGCGCGATTGTAGAGTCGCCCCTCTTCAATCTCACCCGCCAGGAATGCGATCCCCCCACCCGTATGCCGCCGTCCTAGCAAGACATGCGCTTGTCCCGCTGCAAATGTCGCCAATTCTTCCTGCTTGGACGCCAGCGAATACGCCGTGCCATATGGCTTTCCATTGCGATAAAATGCGATGTTCCCATCCGCCGCATACGTCACCGCCAGATGGATCGGCTCATTCGGATTCGCCGTTTCCTGTGGTCCGCCGAGTGTTTGTGAACGTTTGAAATTGTTGCTGCCCGGCACCCACTGCTTGCTCTCTTTCTCCGCGAACACGACCGCATCAAAGATGCTGCCTCCGATCTTTTCCGTCGTGATCACCCCGCCACCACGCTGCTGGAGATTGCTCAGATACACCCACGCTTCGAGCGTCTTCTCTTTCAGATCCTGCTTGAGCGGCACCGATTCCATGAAGGCATCCGTACCATTCAAGACCAGCCGCCCATTCTTGATCACCGCTCCACCGCGCAATTCCCCGTTAAGCGTCCCTTTCAGATCCTTCGCATCCCCATCGAAGCTCCACTGCGCTAAAGGCTGGGGCAACTTCGCAGCCGCCGGATTCTTCCCCCGCTCCTGCATCACGCGTGCGCGCGCTGTTGCTTCTTGTGCCGCTACCGTCCGTTCCAGATCGGTCAACGATTGCGGTTGCTCCTCCACCCACCCATTCTGGTTCCGCTTCAACTTCGCCGGTAATTCCTCCGCCACATACTTCGTCCACCGCTCCGCCAGCACTGACTTTACTTGCGACTTCAGCGCCGCCATCTCCGCCTTGTTCTTATTCAGCACCTCCGGCGCATCCACCATCACCTGTGCCGGACGTGAACTCGCCAGCACGCCATACATCGCATAGAAATCTTTCTGGCTCACCGGATCGAACTTGTGATCGTGACACCGCGCACAGGACACCGTCAGTCCTTGGAACGCCTTCGTCACCACATCGATCTGGTTGTCCACCGTCTTCACCTGCTCATCCAATGTGTCGATCGGTTGAAACCCATGCTCATTGAACCGCAGGCTTGCGATGCCTAACCGCGATTCATTCAAACCCTCTGCCGTATTTATGCGCGGCTTCGCCAGCAGATCACCCGCGATGTGCTCCTTGATCAATTGATCCACCGGCACATCTGCATTCAGTGCGCGGATGAGATAATCCCGATACCGCCAGGCGTCGCGGATATCCGGATCATTTTCGCTCCCGTGCGTCTCCGCATAGCGCACCAGATCCATCCAGTGCCGCGCCCATTGCTCGCCGAAAGACGGCGAGGCCAGCAAACGATCCACCACCTTCTCAAACGCCTTCGGTGAAGTGTTCGCGAGGAACGCGTTCACTTCCTCCGGCGTCGGCGGCAACCCCGTCAGCACAAAATTCGCCCGGCGTATCAACGTCCGCTTGTCCGCCTGCTTCGCGGGTGCCAAACCTTTCTCCTCCAACTTCGCGAGAATAAATTTATCCACCGGCTCACTCGACCACTTCGCATTCTTCACCTTCGGCACCGCCGGTTCCTTCACCGGTTGGAAACTCCACCACTGCCGCCGCACCGCCAGCACATCTTCCCACGAAGCCGCTGCCGCACTCTCTGCCGTCGGCACCTTGTCACGCGGATCCACCGCACCCTTGTTCACCCACGTGATGAAATCTTGCACAATCGCCTCACTCAGCTTCGCCCCCTTCTTCGGCATTTTCAGTTCGGAGTGCGAGTGCTGGATGGCTTGGATCAGCAAACTCTTCGCCGCATTTCCCGCCACGATGGCCGGCCCGCTCTCACCACCTTTTTCCCACCCACCGCGATAATCCAGCCGCAGACCGCCTTTGGCCTTATTCCCACTATGGCACTCGTAACACTCAGACACTAATACCGGCCTGATCTTCTTCTCGAAAGACTCCACGTCCGCCGCACCCGCCGCTTCCACCGTTATAGGCAACACCGCTCCAATGGCTGCCAGGGCAACCGTCACCATCGGTAATAGCGTGCGCATCTTCATTCTAAAAACTTTTCCATCATCACCTCTGCGGATCGTTCGCCATCTGCTGCCATTTTCAGGCACAATACCTTCTAGGTATGGTCGTGCAGTCGGTGTATGCCTCACTTTAGCCAGTCCTCGCCACGGTGCCAGTTCATCTTCTGATAAAAACACCACCAACTTCCTCCATTTCCTCTCCGATGGCCCCCCAGTGCCATCGGATCCCTGTCGTCCTCGAAATCTTCGTTTCCCCGCTCTCGATGTTCGATGTTTCCCCGGCCTTTCTCAGTTTCCCTCCGCCAGTGGCAACACCCTCTGCTCCACCCGCACCCTTGTCACCTCACTCGGGCAAGCCTGCTCCACCGCCCGTCGCATCTGCCCGAACCACCAGTTCGCCTGCGAGATCCGCCGATACCGCCGTGACACCGGCTGGCATCCCGTTCCCACCTTCATTTCGCTCTGTTCTGTCAGTTTCATAATGAACCTTTTGTTTAATGTTCTGCGTCCACTATGAAGGGGGACCTAGGACATCCGCTGTCCTAGGTCCCCTTTT
>JAJNBN010000416.1 GCA_021156225.1 Verrucomicrobiota bacterium
CGCTTTACTCGTGTCTGAACGAGCTGAACAACCCGGATTACAACATCGTTACTTGCGAAGACCCGGTGGAGTTCCAGATCCCGGGCATCAATCAGGTGCCGATCAAGAAGGAGATCGGGCTGACGTTCGGTGCGGCCTTGCGCTCGATTTTGCGTCAGGACCCGGACATCATCATGATCGGAGAGATCCGTGACGAGGAAACGTGCGAGATCGCGGTGGAAGCAGCGCTCACGGGTCACCAGGTGTTGAGCACCATGCACTGTAACGATGCACCCGGTGCCGTGACGCGTATGGATGACATGGGCATGGCTCCGTTCTTGATCTCGTCCTCGGTGATCTTGGCGTGCGCGCAACGTCTGATGCGCCGGATTTGCGCGGTGTGCAAGGAACCGATCCAATATCCGCCGAAGATGTTCGAGGATCTGGGCATCGACCCGAACTTCTTTGCCGGAGCCACCCTGTATAAGGGTCGCGGTTGCGATCGTTGCAAGAACACCGGTTACGCCGGACGTTGTGCGATCATCGAAATCATGACGGTGACCGACGAGATCCGGAAGATGATCTTGAAGCGTTCCTCCGGCATGGAGATCGGTGCGGTGGCCGTCAAGGAAGGCATGAAGAACCTGCGCATGGTGGCGCTGGACAAGGCGCGCGAAGGTACGTCCACGCTGGAACAGGCGCTGGCGTTGACGATGGGCGGTCACTAACGGGTTGCGGCCAGGGCACGGCATGAAACGCGTCCTCATCGTGGATCATGTGGACCGTGTCCAGGGCGGGGCGGAGCTGAATATCATCGAGCTGCTCACGCGTTCGCCTTTCCCCCGCGAATGGCGGGTGGCGTGTGCCTGTCCCGATACGAGTCCCCTCTATCGGGCCCTCAGCGGTGCAGGCATTGAGTGTCTGGACTATCGCATCCCAGCAGCGTTGAGTGAGGCGCGTTTTGTAGACCGTACTTTTCCCCTGAAACGGCTGGTTCAATGGCCGGCGGCGTTGCGCGAAGCCCGCTGGCAATTGCACACCATCATCGGCCAGTTCAAACCGGACATCCTGATCACCTGCACGAACAAGGATCATTTCGTGGCCGGTTCTGCTTGCCGCCTGGTGAAGCTGCCGCACGTGTGGTGGGTGAACGATGCGCTCACGGCAGACTTCTTTTCCTGGCCCACACGGCAGGCTTTTTCGTGGCATGCGCGGAGTGCGGCCCGGTTGGTTGCCGTGTCTGACTATTGCCGGGCGGCGCTTACCAGACTTGGGGTGCCGGAGGAAAAGACGGTCACCATCCATAATGGCATTCCGCCCCTGACGGTTGATCCCCGTCGCAGCGGCACCTTGCGCGAGTTCTTTAACATCCCGGCGGCCGATCTGCTTTTCGGCACCGCGGGGCGCTTCACTCCGTGGAAGGGACAGGAACTCTTTTTGGAACTCGCCCGCCGCTGGGTGGAGGATAACCGGCCGGGCCACTTCATTCTGATCGGCCGCGCCTTCAATGAAGAACAGGCGTTTGAAGAGAAGCTTAAACAGTTTGTGGTCAAACATAAGCTGGAGGAACGCGTGCATTTCGCGTCTTATCAGAGCAATCTGTCGGCGGTGCTGATGGAGTTCGATGCATTTCTCCATACCTCACTGCGGCCGGAACCGTTTGGTCGCGTATTGCTGGAAGCGATGATCGCCCGCGTGCCCGTGATCGCGGCCAATGCCGGGGGTGTTCCGGAGATCATCAATACCGGGGAAAACGGATTGCTCGCCAAGCCGGGAGACGTGCAGGATTATTTCAACCAGTTGGAACGGTTGACCGCTTCGGAAACGGACCGGCATAAGCTGGCGGCGGCGGGACGGGAACGGGCCTTGCACCAGTTCACCGTGAATCGCGTCAGCCACCAGTTCGGCAAACTGTTGAATGAATTGTCAGTTTAGCACAGGCACACATGCGGTTGATATTTGTCACGCTCGGTTATCATCCGGACTCCGTGGGCGGAGCCTATCGCTACATCGCGGACCTCGCCGAGCGACTGGCCGCGCGCGGGCATAAAGTCTCCGTCATCTACCCGGTGGCGGCGGGCACTTCTTTGCAGCGAGATACGTTGAACGGAGTGGAACGGTGGCGTTATCCCGATGCCACCGGCATGTTCTTCGCGAACTGGAACACCGAGAACCGGAATGTCCGCGCTTTATGGCTGGAGATTACGCGGTACGGTCATGAGCCGGCCTTGACCATTCTCTGCCATTCCTTTTTCTCGCCCCTGCTGCACGTGGCCGGACCATCCTCCCTTTTTCTTTTCACCGGACCTTGGGCGGAGGAATATCGCTTCGCCCAGCAAGCGCGCGATCTGAGCATGGGTCGTAAGGCTCTGGATCTTGTCATCCGCCGCACCATGCGCGTTTCGGAAGGCCAGGCGCTGCGCCGGTGCCGCGCCATCGTCACCATCAGCCAATATTACCAACAGGAGTTACCCCGCTGGCATGGTGAGGGGCTGCCGCCCATAAAAGTGATTTTTGGCGGCGTGGATTTGCAACACTTCCAGCCGCCCGCCAATCGTGCCGCTGTGAGAGCACAGTGGAAGCTGGCCGATCGCGATTTCCTTTTCCTCACTGTGCGGCGTCTCGATCCGCGCATGGGCTTGGGCAATCTCATCCGCGCCTTTGCACCGGTGGCGTTGAATTATCCCAATGCCCGCCTTTGGCTCGCAGGCAAAGGTCCCGATGCGCCGCAGCTCGAAGCGCTCATCCGCGAATTGAAGCTGGAGACTCACGTGCGCCTGCTCGGCTTCGTGCCGGAGGCGGACCTCGCTTCGCTTTACGGTGCGGCGGATTGCACGTTGATGCCTTCGCTCGATCTCGAAGGTTTCGGCCTGGCCACGGTGGAATCCCTCGCCTGCGGTACTCCCGTGATGGGCACACGCTCCGGCGCTACGCCGGAACTGCTCGAACCGCTCGATCCGCATCTCCTGTTTGAACCGGGTAACATAGCTGCGCTTACGCAACGGCTGGAGAAAGTCTTGCAGCAACCCGCCATCTTGCCCTCGCGCGAACGTTGCCGGGCTTATGCGGAAGAACGTTTCTCATGGGATTTACCGGTGACTAAATTCCAGGCCTTGCTAAAGCAACTCACGGAGGTCGCGTGAAGATCCTGGAACTGGGCAAGTTCTATCCGCCGTACAAAGGCGGCATGGAAACGTTGCTCGAATGCTGGTCACGCGGCTTTGTGCGACGCGGTGCGGAGGTGAATTGCGTGGTGGCGAACACCACCAACCAGACCGTGCATGAGGTGCTCGACGGTGTGAAAGTGCATCGCCTGGCCAGTCATGGGTCGCTCCTCTCCACGTCGCTCTGCCCCGGTTACATGGGCGCGACGAAGCGTTACCCCTCGGATGTCTGGCAGGTGCATTTTCCCAATCCGCTGGCGGACCTTGCCTGTCTGCGTGGCGATCCCAAGACACCCATGGTGCTCACGTATCATAGTGACATCGTGCGGCAATCGGCGGCGCTGCGCTTCTATCGGCCCGTTCTGAAACGCCTGTTGGATCGCGCCAACGCCATCGTGGTAGCCACGCCCAATCACCTGAAATATTCCAACTGGCTGCCCGAGTATGCGGCGAAGGTCGAAGTGATTCCCTTCGGCATCGACCAGTCGCGCTACACCCAGACGAACGCGGCTGAACAGGAGGAAATCAGCAAGTTACGGAAAACCGCGCAAGGCAGGCCGATTTTACTCAACATCGGCAGGCTGGTCGGCTATAAAGGACAGGGCTGTTTGGTGGATGCCATCCAAGGATTGGATGTCACGTTGTGGTTTGCCGGGACGGGTCCCTTGCAGATGGAACTGGAGCAGCAGGTGAAGCGCCTGGGTTTATCGGATCGCGTGCGCTTATGGGGCGGAGTGGATGATCGAAAACTGGCTGCCCTTTTGAAGGCAAGTGACATATTTATGCTGCCCTCCATCACGCCGAATGAAGCTTTCGGCATCGTGCAGATCGAGGCCATGGCCTGCGGCAAGCCGATCATCTGCACAGATCTGCCCTCGGGAGTGCCTTGGGTGAACCAGCATGGGGTGACGGGATTGGTGGTGAAGCCCAGCGATGTCACGGAATTGCGGAATGGCATCAAACAGTTGCTGGAAAATCCGGCCTTGGCCCGCCAGATGGGCGAGCAGGGACGGCAGCGGGCGGCGCTGGAACGCCATCGACCAGCCGGACGTGCGCAAGGTTCATAAGGAGCCCATGCCGCGTCTCGGCGGCATCGCGGTGTTCGGCGGCTTCTGTGCGCCCTGGCTCGCTTTTTATCTGCTCGATAACCGCGTCACCGCCACCTTCCAGAATTACGAGAAACTCTTCCTCGCCCTCATGATCGGAGCCGCCCTCATGCTCCTGCTCGGCGTGGCGGACGATATCAAAGGGCTCAATGCCAAACAGAAATTCTCCTTTCAGATCATGACCGCGCTGGCGCTGTACTTCGGCGGTTATCAGATCACCCTTTTGAGCAATCCTTTCGGCAGTTCTATTCCGCTGGGATGGCTGGCCCTGCCGGTCTCCATCCTGTGGATTGTGGGTGTGACAAATGCCATCAATCTTTTGGACGGAATCGACGGTCTCGCCAGCGGTGTCACCGTCTGCATCGCACTTTCGCTGGCGGTCATCAACATCATGAATGACAATGTCATGGTGGCGTTGCTGACGCTTTGCCTGGCCGGCGCGTGTCTGGGTTTCCTGCCGCACAATTTTGCGCCGGCACGGATTTTTCTCGGTGATTCCGGCAGCCTGTTCATCGGGCTCGTCCTCTCCTGCATCGGTATCATCTCGCTTTTCAAGGTGACCACGGCGGCCATCGTCATCGTGCCGGTCATGCTTTTTGGCATCCCGTTGTTCGATACCACGGCGGTTTTCTTCGGCCGCATGGCCCGAGGTGCGCCGCTCTTCAAGGCGGACCGGACCCACCTGCATCATCGTCTGCTGCACATGGGCATGAACCATCGGCAGGCTTCGTTGTTGCTTTACGCTGTCTCCGCGGCCTTGGGCGGCGTGGCGGTTTACGTGAATGTCCACGGCACACCGCGCCTGGTCGTGATCGTCAGTTCGCTCGTGGCCCTGCTGGCGATCTACGTCCTGTTTGCGCTGCGTCATCACGACAAGCCCAAAGACACTCCCTGAAATGCTCACCCTGGAATCCGCGCTCGAACGCATCCTCGCCCGTATCCAGCCTCTGCCGCCCGAAACAGTTCCGCTGCTACAAGCGGATGGCCGGGTGCTGAGGTCGGAAGCGATCGCCCGCACCGATCTGCCCGCCTTCGATAACTCCGCGATGGATGGCTATGCCGTCATGGCTGGTGATACAACGGGTGCATCCGCAGAAAGTCCCAAATGGCTGAAGCTCGTCGGCCAGATCGCCGCTGGAGAGGCCGCTGCATGTTCCGTAAGCAAAGCAACTGCCGTGCGCATCTTCACTGGTTCCATGATGCCGGACGGTGCCGATGCCGTGGTGATGCAGGAAGACACGCTGACCTCTCCGGAGCATCCGGGCGAAATCGGCATTACCGATGGGGTGAAGCCTTGGGAGAATGTGCGTTTCCTGGGGGAAGATGTGAAACGCGGAAGCCCTGTGGTAGCTGTTGGCACGCGCTTATGGGCTCCACAGCTTGCCGTCTTGGCGGCGAGTGGCATTGATAAGATCGGGGTCAGCCGTCAGCCCGTCGTGGGCCTGCTCGCCACCGGCAGTGAACTTGTGGAAGCCGGGCTCTCGCTCTACCCGGGCCAGATCTACGAGAGTAACCGCCTGATGCTCGCCTCGCTGCTGGGCAAATGGGGCGCACGCGCCGTCATCTATCCCATCGTGACGGACACGCTCGTGGCCACGCGTGAAGCCCTGCAAAAAGCTTTTGCGGAATGCGATGCCGTCGTGACTTCCGGTGGTGTTTCTGTTGGGGGTTTCGACTTCGTGAAGGAAGCTTTCATCTCACTCGGCGGCAAACTGGACTTCTGGCGCGTGGCCATCAAGCCGGGGAAGCCTTTTGTTTTCGGTGAATGGAACGGTCGTTTCCTCTTCGGTCTGCCGGGCAATCCGGTCTCCGCCTTCGTCACCGCTGTCGTGCTGATGCGCCCCGCCTTGTTGCGGATACAAGGCACGGAGAGCACCACGTTGCCGACAGTGAATGCCACTTTAGCCGAGCCCATTACGAACCATGGCGACCGCCGCCATTTTCTTCGCGTGGTTCTGGATGCTTCAGGTAATGTGACGCTCGCCGGCACGCAAGCCTCGCATCAATTGCATTCCCTCGCCGCCGCCAACGCCCTGCTGGATGTGCCACCGGAAACGGTCTTGGCGGTCGGCAGTTCTGTGAAAGTCAGCCTCATTTGATTCTGTTTCTTCCCGCTTGGCGGACCTTGAGGAGTTGTGTTCAATATCCCGCATGTACCCCTCAGTCCGGCCTCATGGCTGTTCCCGGCGCAACGCCTTGCTGTTGACGCTCCTGTTCGGTTTCGCCATCACCCGTTCTGCGTTTGCCCTTGAGCCTTGGGCGGATAGCAAACTCACTGTCACCAACGGCTTGGAACTTTGGCTGGACGCCTCCCGGCAGAACACCGCCCGCACCGCGCAGAAACTCCCCACGCTCAACAACTCCACCGCCACGGACACATGGTTCGATGGCTCCGGTCTCAACCGCCACGTCACCCAGCGCCTCACGGATAGCCGCCCGCGCTTCTTCTCCGTCGTGAACTCCGCTAGCTTCCGTTTCGATGGCAAGGATGACTTCTTCAGTG
>JAJNBN010000417.1 GCA_021156225.1 Verrucomicrobiota bacterium
GCAGGGCATGGGTGGGCGCGAAGTTCGCAAGCATGCGCGTTATGGCGAGATTTTTGACCATCACTTCGTTGAGTTCCATTATGCAGATGGTTCGATCATGTACAGCCAGTGCCGTCATCAAAAGGGCTGCATGAGCAGCGTGACGGAGCATGTGCAAGGCACGAAGGGCAGTTGCGATGTCAGCGGTCACATCATCCGCGGTGATAATGCCTGGCGCTATCGCAAACCGGAAGCGGGCGATCCGAATCCCTACCAGGTGGAGCATGATGACCTGTTCGACGCCATCCGTAATGACAAGCCTTACAACGAGGCGGAGAATGGGGCTTTGAGCACCTTGACCTCCATCTTGGGACGCATGGCGACTTACAGTGGTGTGGAAGTTTCCTGGGAGCAGGCGCTCAACTCGAAGGTGGATCTCAGCCCGTCAAAATATGAATGGGATGGGGTGCCGGTGTCCAAGCCTGATGAGAACGGAGCCTATCCGATTCCGGTTCCGGGTGATGCCGAATGGCGGAAGCGGATCTTTTAAAGAGTAAGATTTAAACCAGCGACACCCGCATCTGCCATCCAGATGCGGGTGTTGTTTTTATGAGGCCGTTGTTTTGATGGATAAACTGACAGCCAAACTCGATTGCTTATCAGCATCGGTTGCTCACACGTGCAGTCGTCGTGAGTTGTTATCGATGTTGGGCAGCATCTGTTTGATTGGCTGCCAGTCATCCAAGAAGGGGGGCAGCAAGCTTTCCCAAAGGTTCGTTTTTCACAAGGGCGCGATGGGGACGGTATTTACCATCACACTCTACGCACCGGATGAAGAGACGGGAAAACGGGCTGCGGAGGCAGCATTTGCGCGGGTGGTGCAGTTAAATGACATGATGACGGATTATGACCGGGACAGCGAGTTGATGCGTTTCTGTCTGACGCCTCACGGACAGCCGGTGAAGTTGAGTGAGGATTTGTTCACGGTCATCGCCAAGGCTCAATGGGTGGCCGAGCAGACGGATGGAGCATTTGACATCACTTTGGGGCCCGTCATTCGCTTGTGGCGAAGGGCGCGGAGGCAGCGTGAGGTGCCGCCGGGAGAATTGATTGCAGCCGCGAAATTGGCCTCCGGTTATCAGAATCTGAAACTGGACGCGAAGAAGCGCACGGCGACCTTGCTTAAGCCGGACATGGTGCTGGATCTGGGCGGTATCGCGAAGGGGTATGCGGCAGAAGCAGCTCTGACAGTGCTCAAGCAGCACGGCTTGAACCGGGCGATGGTCGCGGCAAGTGGCGATCTGGCCATCGGTGATGCCCCGCCGGGCCGGAGTGGATGGAACATAGGCATTGACTCAATCGATGCTGCTGAAGGCCAGCACTCACGCATCGTGAGCGTGAAGAATTGCGGCCTTTCCACCTCAGGTGATACGGAACAATTCACCGAGATCGATGGTCAGCGCTACTCACATATCGTCGATCCCAAGACTGGTCTGGGATTGCGCGAGCGTATCGGGGTGACGGTCATCGCAAAGAGTGCTACTGACAGCGATGCTTATGACACGGCAGCCAGTATATTAGGCGCGGAACGAGGGTTGAACTTCATCGAGAAGCAGACGGACACGGCGGCACTGGTCGTGGTGCTTAAGGACGGAAAAATGCAGCAGATCGAATCCAAGCGATTTCGACGTTTTCCACAGCTTAAAGAACGTTAAGCCAGCAGACTCTTGATCTGCAAACGACTGGCAGTGCCCGTGGTGCCAAGCTGATGAATAACGATGGAAGCCGCGGTGTTAGCGATCTCCAAAGACTCTCGCAGAGTGGCTTGTCCGAGCAACGAAGTGACGAGGTTGGCCGTCACTGAATCACCTGCGCCCACGATGTCTATCTCGCCGCGCACGGGCAGAGAAGGAACATGCTCCACCGTGCCATCAGGAGCGGCTCCGATGATGCCACACTCGGAGAGCGTTACAAAAATGCGATGACCGGTTTGCACGGCCAACTGGGAGGAGCGGCGATGCAACTCGGCCAGATCGGGAACGATGTGACTGCCTAGCGCCCGGGACAGCTCAGTGCCATTCATCTTGAAATCCACTGCGGGGAACTGACTAAGTCCATTCCTGCTGTCCGCCAAAATGACAAGATGAGGATTCTTTTTGGCGATTTTCCCGATGGCACTGAGGACCTCCTTGGTCAACACCCCGGTTCCGGCTATATCCACCTGATCCAGCAGGATAAGCGCATCCATTTTGGACGCGATCTCCGTGATGTTTGTGATGAGACGTTTACTGACTGCGGCAGGTGTCGCTGACCAATTCTTGAAATCCAACCGGTTTAACTCCCGTGGACCGCGAGTTGACTTTACCGGGGTTCTGGCCGTCATGGGACTGCGCCCCGCTTCTTTGCCACTGGCTTTCGGCGGCTTTCCTTCGCCCACGACGATGGGCTTGGTGTAAGTGAAGGTTCGACGGTCTGCAGTTTGAAAAAACGAGCAGAGGTCAACGCCTTTGGTCTGTTTCAAGGCGCGAACAAGCTCAAAACCTTCACCATCGTCACCAGCAAAACCGACCGGGACAATCTCTCCCACGCCAAGCGCCACCAGGTTGTTCAGAATGGTTCCGGAACCTCCGGGTTGCGAACGTACGTTCATCACGTTGTGCACGGGCAGTCCGGTTTCGATGGATATCTCCTCCTTGGCGAGATCGATCTCCAAATAGCGATCCAGGCAAAAATCGCCGATGATGGCGATGCGCATTTTTGGAAACTGGGAACTGATCTGCTGATAACGTTTCGGTGTCATGGCTTGAGCTGGTGGTGCAGATGATGGATGAAGGCAGCGTTGTCACAACAAAGGTAATGCATGGCTCCGCCCATGCGGGCGTAGCTCTTGCAGAAGCGCAGGTAATAGGCGGGATTGGATTTGGGCGGTTCGCCCTGCGTCCAATCCCAACTGCCGCCTTCCTGCAGGTCCACTACATAGATCGAATGGTTCTGCACGATAGGCCGGCCCGCTTGGATCCGGAGATTGTTCACGCAACTGATGCTTTTCTCGAAAACTTGCGGACCCATGATGGCGGAACCAACGGAGAGAACGACGCCACCATCGAGATGCTCCACAGATCCGGAGAAGAGCTTGAAATCAAGCTCAGCGGCCCGGCCCACGGCTGAGCCGCTGAAAATGGGGTGATTGGTGATGATGTCATAACCGATGCCCGGGTGAACGGTCAACGGCACCTGATGCTGCCAGGCAGCGGCCAGGATAGAAGCTTGTTTCCATTGGTGCTGAACGGCGATGCGCCCCCCTTGGTAGCGCTGCTTCTGCATCATGCGCAAGAGATCGGCCCGGGCTGCCGTCAGGGAATGGGCAGGCATGTTGCGTATCTGCGCTTCGAGTTCGGCGAGCGAGGGCAGGGTGGTTCCGTCCTCCTGAATAAAGCGGGCCAGACTGTTTCCGTAACCAAGTCCGTCTAAGGCGCCACTCATCAACGCCAGATGGATGTTTCGGCTCGTTTCATCCCAAGTGCCAAACGTGCCGGTGGCCACGCCGTCGCGTACGTTCTCGGTGGAGCGGCCCAGCCAGGAATATTCCCAGTCATGAATTGTTCCCGCACCATTTGTCGCGATATGCGTGAGCCACCCGGCTTGCATCAATTGCGCGAGGATTTGCGCTGCTCCATTGCGGAGCAGATGCGCGCCATAGATGAGCATCACGGATTTGCCGTTTTCCCGCGCGCGTTTGATGTCTGCGGCACAGCGCTGGATCAGTTGCAAATTCCAGCCCGAGGCCGGCGCGGGCTGACCTTCTGGCGAGAGCAGAATCTCTTCAACGCTGGTAAGGCTTTTCCGGGTCGCGAGCGGAAATACACGCACGCTCTCCAAGTCCAGCGGTTTCACATCAACGGGGATCATCGAGGGAAAGCATGCCGGGTTTGGGACGATTTGTCAGCATCTATGCGTTACGGTGGATCAGGGCGAGAACAGGAGTTCAACCAGTTTGCCCGCGTGCCGGTAATCGGGAATGACGACGTGCGCGCCGGCTTTGACTAGGTGTGTTTGCTTGTTGGGATCGAGCCGTCCGCTGCCGTTCGCAGATTCATCACTGGCTACGGCTACCGCCAGTCCGCCCAGGTACCGCGTGTCCATGATCTCCACGGCACCATCGCCGAAGCACATGAGCTGACCGGG
>JAJNBN010000418.1 GCA_021156225.1 Verrucomicrobiota bacterium
CCCCGTGCTCTCCGCATTCTTCTCAGCAAGCAACTCCACCTTCACGCGATGCTTGCCCGGTGACAGATCCTTCGCCAACTCACTGGTCACACGGTAGCCGCCCCACGTCTGATTGAACCACGCCTCTCGCACCTGCGGCGCCTTGTCATCCACCGAAATCTTAGCCTGCCCCATCGGCCCCTTGATGCGCCAGCACATATCATAGATCACCGAGCCTTCGATCTCGAATTCGATCACGCTGCCCGGCGTCTCACTCTGCCACGCCTTGTTCTTCTCATCGTAAGTCCACCCCTTGTTCGCCACCGGTTTCAGATCGCCCGCTTCCAATAACTTCGTGAACTCAAACTTGTTGCTAAACAACGGATCTGGCAGCGCCCCGATGATCGCATTTGCCCTGGTTTTCTTCGCCACCGAATCGATGAACCGCGTCACGAACTCCGCCGCATAGGCATGACCGCGATCATTCGGATGCACCTCAGCCGCCTCCACATCCTCCCACTTCAATTTCCCCGCCTGGATCTCGGGCCACAAGGCATCGCGGAAACTCACCATGGGGATGCCATAATGCGCGCCCACCTTGCTGTGCCATTCCTGCGCGTTGTTACCCGCCTTGTTCATCTTGAAGAGCATCACCACCGCCGGCTGACTCGGCGCCTTCAGTATCTGTCGCACCAACCCTTCCAACGTCTCCGCCGACTCCTTCACGTTCCCATCATTCACCGCGTATTCCACCACGATGAAATCCGGATTCTTCGACAGCAAATCCCGCCCCACGCGCAACGCACCATAGTTCGACCCGGTTGCCCCGATACCCGCATTCACGAACTCAACTTTTGCCTGCGGAAAATTCGTCCGCCACCACTGCGCCACCAGATTGCCATACCTCAACTCCGCCTTCGTCGCCTTCGCCCCTTGCGTGATAGACCCGCCGATGACACCGACCACGATCGGCTTCCCCTCGCGCGCCTTCGCCAGCACCCGCTGCAACCGCGCCGCATCCCCCGCACTCACCAGCGAACGCGCATAAGCCTCCGGTGCCAACCCCGCCGTCTCCTGCGCCTGCAATTGCGCTGCACCATTCGTCAGCAACAACACCAAGGCCAAAGCCATCACCCGCGAGAACTTCATAAAATCACGCATAAACAAAATCATTTTCAGGAGCGCCGAAAGAATGCCCCACGTAGCGCAGGTTGGCAACCTGCTGTGTCGCCGACTGGCAGTCGGCAGATGCTGGAATATGCGTGACGCGTTAATCCAAAAGAAAAAAGGCGCACCCATCACAGGTGCGCCTTAAATGATTTCACACCACCTTATTTCTTCGCCGCCGGTGCCTTCAGACTGTTCAGGAACTCCACGAGATCAATGAACTCCGTCGGTGACATGCCGCTCGCCAGCCCCTCAGGCATGCTGCTCTGCTTCACCGTATCGCGTTTGGCGATGTTGGATTTCTTGATATCCTGATCAATGCCCCCCGCGATGCGCAGCTTCAAAATGTCCGCCGTTTCCGACAGGATGAAGCCCGAATAAGCTTCGACATCCTTCGTCTCCACATTTGTCGTGAGATATTTCGGGTCCAGCTTCAGATTTGGCTCCAGGATGGACTCGATGATCAATTCCTTGCTCATGCGTGAGGCCACGCCATTGGCAGCCGGACCATAATCCACGCCTTCATTGCCGAACTTGTGGCATGCGATGCAGATGCGGCGGAACACCGCCTTGCCGTTGTCCACATTGCCATTCGCTTTGGCGATATCCTTTAGCACCTTGTCCAAGTCCTTCTGCGGCATATCCGGTGCCGCGAGGAATTTCTTCAACGCCGCCGTCGCGATGCCCGAAGGCTGCGCCCGATTCGCGAACTCATTCAACACTTCCAATCCTGCCGCATTATCCTTCGCGATATTGTTCGCCTTGTAATCATCCTTCCACACCGGCTCAAGCGCCCCCAGCGTCATCTCCAGCGTGTAATCAATCCAGTAATCACGTGGCAACGCCGCCGCCAGCAGCAGCGTCTCCACCGATTCCTTCGTGCGCACAAAGCTCAACGCCCGGATCGCCTCCACCCGCGTGCGCGGGAACTCATCCGTCACCTGCGCCTTGATGTATTGCATCGGGTTCGAGAGATACTCCCACTCATCCGCCAGCACACGCGTCGCACCCGCCCGAGCTTCACCCGTCTTGCAGCGCAACACCTCTTGTAGAAACGCCGGATCCACCGCGTGATGCCCCTGCTGCACCCACAACGCTTCCAGGCGCAGGCGGTCATACTCCTTGTCCTTCGGATCCAGCTTGGCCACCCAGGACTTCACCGACTTCACCACTTCCGCCGTCGGGCGATCACGTAATTCCCGACGTGCGCGATACCGCGTGCGCGGCTCATATTCCTTCAACTGGTCTAGCAACTCGTTCACCTTCTTGCCGTATTGCGTCACCGGCTTGAGCAAGGGCTTGCCCGTGTAAACGAGACGGAACAAACGCCCGTGCTTCTGGTCGCGACCCGGATCACGTTGTGAATACTGCATGTGTCCGATGAGCGCCGCACTCCAGTCACCGAAATACAGCGCCCCATCCGCACCGATCTGCGGATCCGTCGGGCGGAAAGTCATGTTGTCCTTCGCCGTCAGGAGATCATACGCCACCTCTTTGCCATCCACCGTCTTCTTCGTGCGCGCACCTTTGTAGCCCGCGCCATCGTCCTCGATCTGGAAGCGCGTCAGGCCGTTCATATTGATCACGCACGCGAAGATGAAATGCCCCTGCACCTCATCCGGGAACTGCCGAGTGTAGAGAAACTCCGTGCCCACATTCGGCCGCATGCCCTCACCATTGAACACTGTGTTCAAGCCCTTGCGACCGGAGAACGGTGCCGTGCTCAACGGCGTGTCCCAATGCTGCTGCGGCGTCGTGCCGTCACCCACGATACCCTGGCCCCACCAGTTGAAGACATAGCACCACGGATTACCGTAACCCGGCGTCGTGAACCACCGCAGCTTCTGCGAGCGCGGGTCCAGCACGTAGCAACCGGCCTTACCGAACTGCCGCATCGCACCCCACGGCGTCTCCACCGTCGTGCTTAGGCTCACGCCCTCCAGCATGTGCAAGAGGCCGCCCGGCGACCACTCAAACGCCCCGATCGTATGATGCGTGTCATCCGTGGCCCAGCCATCGCTCAGCTCCTGCACGATGTCCGCCTTGTCATCCCCATCCGTATCCTTCAGCCAGATCAGGCGCGGCTCATCGACGACGATCACGCCACCGTTCCAAAATTCAAAACCCGTCGGGCAGATAAGCTTGTCATAGAACACCGTGCACTTGCGCGCTTTGCCCTTCGCATCCAGATCCGAGAAGATGAGCAGACGATCATTCGGCTTCGGATCACCCGGCTTCCATTGCGGATACGAGGCCATGCACGAGGCCCAGATGCGCCCCTTGTTGTCGATATTGATCTGGTTCACCTTCGCCAGTTCCGGGAACTCCCGCTCGCTCGCCACCAATTGCACCTCGAAACCCGGCGGCACCGTCATCGTCGCGATGCTCTCCTCCGGCGTCGGATACTTCAGCTCCTTCGGCTCCTTCGTAGGGTGACGCCCGAAGCCCGGCTGTGGCACAATCAATTCACCTGTCTTGCTGTCATCCGGCTTCGCGGCCACGGACTTGCCCTGCGCGATGTCCCACACATAACGATCCCGCACCGCCACCATGTTACGGATCTTCAGATACTCGCGTGGGAATGTCTCCGTATCGAACGTGCGGCGGCCGCCATACACATACCAGCCATTCAACATCCGGTAATCCTGCAAATGTACCCAGGACTTGTCATTCACCGCCTCGCGCAGCTTCTGATAGGCCGAAGAAGCGGGCATCGATGGATTCTCATTACCGAAGAGCGCCTTGTCCAAAATCTCCGCCACCACCTCATTGCCTTCTTCATTCAACATGAAACCATTGCTGCTGAACTGCATCCCCTTCTTCTTGTTGAACACCTTCAGAGTCGGCGTGTAAAGATCCACAAACGCCAGCTTGCGCTCCGCCGCCACATCCTTCACCGCCGCCGCATACAGCTTCAGGTTAGCGTTTTCCTTCACACCAGCAGGTAGGAACTTGTCGTCCGTCGGCTCAAACGCTGCCGGTGAAACCAGCACAAACCTCGGCAAACTGCCC
>JAJNBN010000419.1 GCA_021156225.1 Verrucomicrobiota bacterium
CGTTTGTAACTGGCCGTCCACTATGATGCTCTGCCTGCCGTTCCAATTATTGCCGCGATTTACAAGATCGATGTGATATACGGTGTTGCGGTAGCGATAGTGGATGCGGAACGATTTCCAGCCTGCGGGCACGCGCGGCGAAAGCCGCAACTTATCGATCTCCAAGTTTACTCCGAGGAGAGTTTCGGTGATGAGGCGGTACATCCAACCCGCTGAACCAGTATACCAGGTCCAGCCGCCACGGCCGGTGTGAGGTGGCACGCTGTAAACATCGGCGGCTACCACATACGGTTCTACTTTGTAGCGGGCGGCTTTCGCAGCGGTGTCGGAATGCAAGACGGGGTTGATCAGGGAGAACAGTTCCCAAGCGCGTTCGACATCACCGGCTTGGGCAAAGGCCATCACTGTCCAGATCGCGGCGTGCGTGTACTGTCCGCCGTTTTCGCGCACACCGGGCACATAGCCCTTGATGTAGCCGGGTTCCAGATGCGATTTATCGAAGGGTGGATCAAAGAGTTGAATCAGCCGGGCTTCACGACGGACGAGGCGATGTTGCACGGCCTCGAGGGCGGTCCGGCAACGGTCCGGCGCACCGGCTTTGGAGAGGACGGCCCAGCTTTGGGGCAAGGCATCGATCTGGCACTCGGGATTCACGGCGGAGCCGAGCGGTTCACCATTGTCAAAATAAGCGCGGCGATACCATTGACCGTCCCAAGCCTTGCTTTCGATATTTGCCTGCAAGGTCGTGGCAACGGCTTCGCATTGTTGCTCGAAGGCCAGATCGTTTTTAAGTCGGGCCAGAGTGGTGAAGTGCTTAAGCACGTCGTAGAGGAAGAACGCGAGCCAGACACTTTCGCCCTTGCCGTGTTCGCCGATCAGGTTCATGCCGTCGTTCCAGTCGCCACAGCCCATCAAGGGCAAGCCATGTTCGCCAAATTTGAGGCCATTGCGAATCGCCCGTACGGCATGCTCATAAAGTGTGGCAGTTTCTGTGGTCCGTTGCGGCGTGTCGTAATAGGCTTCTTCCTCGGGGCGGAGCAGGCGGCCTTCCACGAAGGTCACTTGTTCGTCCATGATGCCAGTGTCACCGGTGGTCTCCACATAGCGGGACAGCGCGTGCGGGAGCCAGAGGTAGTCATCCGAGAAATGAGTTCTCACGCCACGGTCATGCGGCGGATGCCACCAGTGTTGCACATCGCCCTCGCGGAACTGATGGGCCGCGGCACGGAGCAACTGCTCACGCAGAAGGCGCGGCTCGGAATGGACGAGAGCCATGGCATCTTGGAGCTGGTCACGGAAACCAAAGGCGCCGCCAGACTGATACAGGCCCGTTCGTGCCCAGAGGCGGCAGGAGAGCACCTGATATAAGAGCCAGCCGTTGGCGAGCACGTTAAGGGACGGCTCCGGCGTTTCCACATAGACGGCACCCAGCGTGCGATTCCAGTAGTCCCAGACGCCTTCCAATGCGCCTTGGCCGGCCTCGATTTTTTGGAACTGGCGGGAGAGGCTTCGCGCCTGGTCCGGGTTTTCGCCGGAGCCGAGCACGAAGACGATCTCGCGTTCCTGACCGGGGGCGAGCTGGATGCCTACTTGCACGGCGGTGCATGGATCCAGGGCGACGCCGGTTTTACCTGACAGGCGGACGCGGCCCATGGCGGCGGGTAGGCCGAGGGAGCGGTTACGACCGAGGAATTCTGCGCGATCGCAGGTGAAGGATCGGATCGGCTCGCTGGACGTCACGAAGATGGTGCGGTCCTGGAAATCTGTATTGTAAGGGTTCTTGGCGAGTACGGTATTGCCTTGGGCATCGTACTCGGTGGCGATGTGCATGGCGTTCTTGTGACGGAATTCGCCCATGACCCATTCCCAATAACCGGTGACGGTAAGTTGGCGGGTTTGAGCGGAGTTGTTACGGAGCCGCAGTTTCGCGAACTTCAACGGGCGGTCCGTGGCGACGTACATCCACATTTCCGAAAAGAGACCTTCTTCATGATGTTCGAAAACGCTGTAGCCGAATCCATGCCGGGTGACATAGGGAGTTTTGCCGCGTGCCGGCAGCGGAGTCGGCGACCAGAACTGGCCGGTGGCTTCATCCCGGATATAGAAGGCTTCGCCACTGGTATCGCCGACGGGATCGTTAAACCAAGGCGTCAGGCGAAACTCGTGACAGTTCTCGCTCCAAGTATAAGAACTGCCGCTTTCAGAGATCAACGTGCCGAAACCCGGATTGCCGAGAACATTGATCCAAGGAGCAGGAGTGACGTCGCCGGGCTTCAGGGTGATGACGTATTCACGTCCGTCCGAAGTGAAGCCACCCAGGCCGTTGGAGAAAATGAGATTGCGATCGGGAAGTGCGGGCGTGAGGTATTCGACCGGTCGCGCCTTGGGCACCAAGGGAGCGGGCAGGGCGGGAGCCCGGACGGAGCGTTCCAGTTGTTTCGCCAATGAGCCCTTTTCATCGGAGAGCACTACGCGAGCGGTGGTTTCCAGGAGGGCGAGGTCTTCGGCGGAAACTTGATCCAGTCGGCGGGTGAAAATACCGCCTGGTTTCTCGAACAGTTGTGCCGCGTTGGTGGAGGCGACGAAGGTCAAGATTTGGTCATGCAAGGACTGGCGATAGATGGAGTCGTCCTGATTCAGGATGACCAGATCGGCCAGCAAACCTTTCATGCGCCAGTAGGCGTGGGCTTGCACGATGTCGCGGATGAAATCCATCTGACCGGCACAGCTCCGCACGAGAATGATGGGCAGATCACCGGAAATGCCAAAGCTCCAGAGGCTCCGTTGACCCCGGCGGTTGCGGGCGATGACGGCGGCCGGAGCGCGGTGGGTGCCCTGGCTGTAGAGCAGCGCACCGGCGAGGCGACCATAGAGCTGGGCATTGGTCTCGGTGGCGTTGAGATGGCGCAGGACGACGAGGCCGTGGGTCCACGCGAGTTCGAAACAGCGATCGGCGATCGTCTGGTCCTGATACTTGTCCATGAGCCCCTGAAGCGCGGCAGGGTTCGCGGCGATACCCGAGACCAGGGTTAGACGTGCGGAAGAATTGGGTGCCAGCCGGACGGTTCGACGAATGGCGACGATAGGGTCCAATACGGAGCCCTCGCTATTCGACAGGGCGGGCCCGCGTTGCATGGCCAGGGGATTCGACACGTTCTGGCCACGACCGATAAAATGGGAGCGGTCCGTTTCATAAGTAGCATTGTCGGCTTCCTCGCCGTCCACGAGCAGCAGATGGAACATGGACGGCAACTGCTCGCCTGACGAACGGGCACGGCGGGTGCACAATACGGCGTGGCGTTCCGGCAGGATGTGGGTCTGGATGAAGAGATTGCTGAAAGCGGGGTGCGCCAGATCTGCCGCCATCGTGTTCAGGACGATCTCGGCATAACTGGTGAGCTCGATCACACGGGGGGTGCGGGACCGGTTGGTCAGGGTGACGCGCCGGACTTCGACATCATCTTCCGGCGAGACACTGATCTCCGTATGGCTTTCGATATCACTGATCTCAGAGCGGAATTCGGCGCGGCCCTGGCTGAAGATGGCCTCATAACTGTCATTGATGGCCAGCGTAGGCTGGCAGCCGGTGGACCAGAAACGGCCGGATTCACGATCCCGCAGATAGAAGAACGTGCCCCAACAATCGCGCGTCACATCATCGCGCCACCGGGTGAGGGCGGTACCATTCCAGTGGCTGTAACCGCCTCCGGAATTGGTGATGACGACGTGGTAACGGTTATTCGACAGCAGATGCACTTCCGGCGGGCCGACGTGAGGATTCTTGAAGACGCGCAAGGTGACTTCCTTGGTGTTCGGGTTCTCACGCGAGCTGCTGGCTTCCAGTTCGTGCGGGTAGAGGATGGAGGAGGCTTTCGGCACCCGTTCATGGAGCAGCAACTCGGCTGACTTGAAGACGGGGTTGGAATTGAAGCGGCGTTGCATCGGACGATCCAGCAAGGTGTAGGTAAGGGCCAGGAGGCTCATGCCTTGATGGTGGGCCATGAAAGACTGGATGACGGAAAACTCCTGACCGCGAGGCACCCGCGAGACGGTGAAATCCAACGCTTCGTAGAAGCCGTAGATGCCTTCCGCGCCTTTGCGCCGCAGCCGTTCCAGATTCTCGTAGGATTCCAAGGGAGCGACCATGAGC